>CAYSKY010000343.1:1350-4441 GCA_964431425.1 uncultured Burkholderiales bacterium | reverse complement strand
CGGTTTCCGCGGCGCGCGCGCCAATGCAAAACATCGCGGCCAGCATGGCCAAGGTGCAGAGCAGCTTGAAGCGTTTCGAGTTCATGGTGCGGGGATGCGGTGTGTTGGCAGCCCATCAATGTAGCCGCCCTGTCCCCGAAGGGTCAATGCCGCGCCGAAGTTGATTGTTGCTTTGCGTTGCAGACCTGATCACTATCAAAAGTGTGCACCAGTCATTGCGCTCGGCCCATCGACCCGCATGCGCCGCCGATGCTGCCAAAAAAATGCCTGCACCGGCGTCAACCGGGGCAGGCATTTTCTTGGTAGCGCTTTGCGCTTAACTCGATAGGGCGGGTGGATCAGCCTTTGGGCTTGTCGCCGCCGGGACCACGATCGGGCCGGCATGCCAGCGGGCGAGCGGGCGCGTCGGGTTTGGCGGCGCCATCCGGGCGCGGCGGCGGGGCGAAGCATGTTCCGGTCAGCTTGACGCCCTCGCGATCGGTGAAACTGCAAACCGCGCTGGCAGACTTGCTTTTGCAGGCCTCGACCGCTTCCGGTGGCGGGCCGCGGCGCTTTTCACCACCCGGGCCACCCTGGCCATTGGCCGGTTGCGCAAAAACGGTCGAAGAGGCGAGCATGCCGGCGGCAAGTGCGAACAGCAATGTGGAGGTGCGTGCTTTCATGTGGACTCCTTGCGGAAATGAATGATCAATGGAAAGTCGGCCCTGCGAGAGGGACCCGATGCACAAAGTCTGCGCCGCAATTGTGCAGAGAGTGAGGAGATTGCATGTATTCGGCCGCAGGACATTGCGAGGCGGCGACGGCGCGCTAGACTTCGCAATCCGGGCGCCCGGCGGTGTCATACCCCGGCGAAAAAGTCCGTCATCAAGGGAATGTCATGAATCGACTGATCCACTGTTGCATCCTGATCGCCGCGGGCTGGCTTGCGGCGACCACCGCCACCGCCCAGCCCGCGCCAACCTGGACGCCGGCAGACCGCAACCTGCGTGTGGAAATGCTCTACCCCGGCGGCAAGACGCGCGCGCTGGTGCTGAGCTACGACGACAGTGCCGACAGCAACCGCGAACTGGTGCGGCTGCTGAACAAATACCACCTCAAGGGCACGTTCCACCTCAATTCCGGCAAACTTTCCACCAAGGGCGGACTGGATCGCGCGGAGGTGGCCACGCTGTTTCGCGGCCATGAGGTTTCCATCCACGGCTACAACCACATCGGCATGAAGGGCCTGTCGGACCTGGACCTGTTCTATGAGGTGGGTGAGGACCGGCGCGCGCTGGAAGCGCTGTGGGGATCGCACGTGCGCGGCATGGCCTACCCGTTCGGCAGCTACAGCGAAGCCCTGTTCAACCCGCTGCAGGGCATGGGGATGGAATATGCGCGCACCGTCGTGGACGGCCTTTCGTTCGGCATTCCCGCCAACGCGATGGCGTGGCACCCGACCATCCATAAATTCGGCAAGGCGGGCGATGCGGGCAACACGCCGGAAGACAACCGCGCGGAACTCGCGAAATTTCAAAAGCTCACTGATGATTTTCTGGCGAGCAAGGAACCGGCTCTGTACTACGTGTGGGGCCACAGCTGGGAATACACCACCAAGTGGCCGCAGGTGGAGGCGTTTTTCCAGTCGGTGGCGAATCGCGCCGACATCGCCTATGTCACGCATATTGAATTGGTGGACTACCTCAATGCCTTCAAGGGCCTCAGAATTTCGGCGGATAAAACCCGCTTCCTGAACCCGGCCTCGCAGGAAGTGTTCATCCGGGTGACGGACTATGGTGCTGCCAATTCGCAACCGGTCGCCGTCCGCATACCCCCGGGGCAGAGCGCAGGCGTTGGTCGCACGGCCGCGCGGTGAAACGGCGCGACGGTTGAAAAATCTTCACGGCACCGGTGAGAATTGATCAGTTGCCGCAGCGGAAGCGCCCGCTTCTAATGTGGGCAGTCCAGAGCTGCCACAGGCTCATCAAGGAGATGCCATGACGACAAATAAAATGCGGGTGTGGGGGGATATCTATTCGGGAAACTGCTTCAAGGTGAAGCTGCTGCTGACCCAATTGCAGCTGCCCCATGACTGGATTCACGTGAACATCCTCGACAAGGAATCGCGCACGCCGGAATTCCTGGCCATGAATCCCAACGGCCGCATTCCGCTGCTGCAAACCACCGAAGGCGTCTACCTGCCCGAATCCAATGCCATCCTGCATTACCTCGCCGACGGCACCCCCATGCTGCCCACCGACCGCCTGTTGCACGCGCAGGTACTGCAATGGATGTTCTTCGAGCAGTACAGCCACGAGCCCTATGTGGCCACGGCGCGTTACATCGTGCGCTACCTCGGCCGCCCGGCACAACACGAAGCCCTGCTGCAACAGAAAATGGAACCTGGCTACGCGGCACTGGCGATCATGGAATCTCACCTGCAGTCGCGCCCGTTCTTTGTCGGCGGACAGTACTCAATTGCCGACATCGCGCTGTATGCCTACACGCATGTGGCCGATGAAGGCGGCTTTGATCTTTTGCGCTTTCCGGCGGTGCAGGCGTGGATCGAACGGGTGAAATCACAGCCGCGGTATTTGGGCATGGATGGTTGAACTCAATTCGCTTTTTTCGCTCTAGACTGTGCTGACAGGCACGACACTGGAGCGCTGAATGAGGCCATCCCCGCACTTTTTGCTGCCACTCTCGTTGGTCGGTACGCTGCTGGCCGGCTGCGCGCTCCCCGGTGCCGCACCGATGATCGAGCGGCCCATCGCACCCGTCAGCACGGCCTGCATGCCGCGTAGCGGCAATATTGCTGCGGCACCGGCCGGCGCTGCCGAACAATCGGTGGACCGCGTGGTGGTGAAGGGCGACCCGGGCGATGCCGGCCAGATCATGAGCCGCGGCTGGCTCCAGTCGAAGGAAGGCAATCGCGACGCGACCATCGCCCTGTTCGACCTGGCCTTGACCCGTCCCGATGCCGATACACCGGCCGAGCGCATCCATTGGAGCTACGGGTGGGCGATGTTCAATCTGCGTGACCACGCCTGCGCGCTGGCCCATTTCAACGAAGCGCGAAAAGCCGCACCTGAAACGACGCGCTGGGTGCCCT
>CAYSKY010000343.1:0-1340 GCA_964431425.1 uncultured Burkholderiales bacterium | reverse complement strand
ACCATGCCGCGCGCAATGAACCCGGCTGCTGGAACGATGCGAAGGCCGCGGGTACCTGCAGCCGCTACTGGTTGCCGCAGGAGAAGCAGGCGTTGCGGGAATTGTTTGCTGCGTGGAAGCGGTTTCGGGTGGGGTAGCCCGGCTGCATTGGTGCCTGCATCGAAAGTGGAAACACCAGCATTGGCGAGCCTCCCGGGGCATTTTTGGCCTGGAAGTCGCGCCAGTGCTTGAGTTTGGCCTTGCCGTGAAAGATGGCGCGAGGGCGCATTCATCGAAAGGCGCCGCCAATGCCGGCACATGCGCATTGCCCCTGTTCATGGAGCGGAAAAGGCGCGCGAAGGACGGTATGATCGCAAAGTGTTAATGAAGCAGTGCCCGCTTCTGCGTCCGGATTTCCGCAGGGCCGTGCCGGAAAGCCACCATGCTTGAAAAGATTTTTAGCCTCGACGCCGCGAGGTGCTTGCTGTCGAGACCAGGCGCTTGCATCGCCGCTGTTTTTTTCGCCTGTCTGGTGCAAGTCGCCGCAGCGGCACCGGTACTGATCACGCCGAAATTGCCGCCCGCGTTCAGGGGCGCACCCTATTCGGCGGGCTTGTTGATCGCGTCCGCCCAGCCTTTGGTAAGCGTCAGTGTTAACGGCCTGCCTGCCGGCATCATCGGCGGACACGACGGTGGCGGCGGCATTTCGTTTTCAGGAACGACCGCACTGGTCGGCGATTTTCCCGTGACCATTGCCGTGACTGACCAGTCCGGTGCGTCGCTGAATGCGACGGTGACGCTGTCGGTGATTCCACTGGCGGCAAATGTGACCGGTGTATCGGCAGGTGGCCGGCATACCTGCATTGTTCTGGATGGCGGCGTCCAGTGCTGGGGCGTGAATAGTGAGGGGGAGTTGGGAATCAATGGCAATACGCCGGTTCCGACACCGGTATCGCCGATCGCGCCCGGCTCTGGTGCGACCATGGTAACTGCCGGCAACAGCCATACCTGCGCGGTGGTGCGCGGCGGCGTCCAATGCTGGGGGTGGAACAACAATGGCCAGTTGGGAAACAACAGTGTGCAGGTGAGCAGGACGCCGGTTGAAGTATTTGCCGCCGGTAGCAATGCGACTTTTGTCGCAGCGGGCGCCAGCCATACATGTGCGGTGATTGCGGGTGGACTGAGCTGCTGGGGGGCGAACAATCTTGGCCAGTTGGGAATCGGGTCCACGACGCAGAGCCTTGTGCCGGTACAGGTCTATCCTGCAGGCAGCAACATCACGGCCGTCACGGCGGGCTACGAACACACCTGCATCATTGTGTCCGGTGGTGTTCGCTGCTGGGGACGCGGTGAATCCGGAC
>CAYSKY010000342.1:0-4448 GCA_964431425.1 uncultured Burkholderiales bacterium | reverse complement strand
GACCTCGCTCAATCCGCTCTATACCATCGGCAAGCAGATCACCGAGACCATCCGCACGCATCTCGATGTATCGGAATCCGAAGCGCGCGACCGTGCGGTGGCCCTGCTGCAGGAAGTGGGCATTCCCGCGGCCGAAAAGCGGCTTGACGCCTACCCCCATCAGTTTTCCGGCGGCATGCGCCAGCGGGTGGTGATTTCGCTCGCACTGGCGGCGCAAC
The DNA here is from genome assembly GCA_964431425.1 of uncultured Burkholderiales bacterium. GTDB lineage: Bacteria > Pseudomonadota > Gammaproteobacteria > Burkholderiales > Usitatibacteraceae > UKL13-2. The sequence continues at coordinate 4,230 of CAYSKY010000342.1, read as the reverse complement.
CCAAGCTCATCATCGCCGACGAGCCCACCACGGCGCTCGACGTCTCGATCCAGGCGCAGATCATCACACTGCTGAAAAAGCTGGGCCGGGAACACGGTACCGCGGTCATGCTGGTCACACACGACATGGGGGTGATCGCCGAAACCGCCGACCGCGTCGCGGTGATGTACGCCGGGCGCATTGCCGAGATCGGGCCGGTCGCCGAGGTCATTCACAATCCGCAGCACCCCTACACCATCGGCCTGATGGGCGCGATTCCGAACGTGGGCGACAACAACGAGCGGCTCGCGCAGATTGAAGGCTCGATGCCGCGTCTGACGGCCATCCCCAAGGGCTGCGCATTCAACCCGCGCTGCACGCATGTCAATCAAGTACCCGGCGGCCGCTGCACCAGTGAACGCCCGGGCCTGCTGCCGGCCGGCAAGACCCACGCCGCCTGCTGGCTGCATGCCAATCAGGGTGCGATCGATTTTTCGAAGGCTTCCGCATGAACACGCCGGCTCAATCCGACAGCAAGATACTGCTCGATGTGCGTGATGTCGCACGCGACTTCGACGTTTCCAAGCCTTGGCTCAACCGCGTGCTGGAAGGCCAGCCCAAGCAGATCCTCAAGGCCGTGGACGGGGTTTCGTTCACCATCAATCGCGGCGAAACGTTGTCGCTGGTGGGTGAATCGGGTTGCGGCAAATCCACTGTCGCGCGTCTGGTCTGCGGTTTGTACGAACCGACGCAGGGCTCCATCGTGTTCGACGGCGTCGACATGGCGATCCAGGAAAATCGCGACAAGCACCGCAAGCGCTTCCAGATGATTTTCCAGGACCCCTACGCCAGCCTGAATCCGCGCTGGCGCGTGGGCAAGATCATCGCCGAGCCCATGCTCGCGCATGAACTGGTGCACGATCCGGTGCAACTCAAAAAGCGTGTCGATGAACTGCTCACGCAGGTCGGCCTCTCGCCGCTGGATTCGGAGAAATTCCCGCACGAGTTTTCCGGCGGCCAGCGCCAGCGCATCTCCATCGCCCGCGCCCTCTCATCCAACCCGGAATTTTTGGTGTGCGATGAGCCGACCTCGGCGCTGGACGTTTCGGTGCAGGCGCAGATCCTCAACCTGATGAAGGACCTGCAGCAAAAGCAAGGCCTGACCTACCTGTTCATCTCGCACAACCTCGCCGTGGTGTCGCATATCTCCACGCGCGTGGGCGTGATGTACCTGGGCCGGCTGGTGGAAGTGGCAGAGACCAAGAAGATCTTCACCCGGCCGCTGCATCCGTACACCCAGATGCTGCAGTCCGCCATTCCCGACCTGCAGATGACCGGCAAGCAGCGCACTCCGGTGGCTGGCGAAGTGCCGAACCCGTTGAACCCGCCACCGGGCTGCACCTTCCATCCGCGCTGTCCGCATGCCAACGAGCGGTGCAAGACCGAGCGCCCTGCATTGATCGAGCAGGCCGACGGCGGGAGTGTCGCATGCCACGCTGTCGAGGAAAAACGCATCAACATCAAGGTCGCTGACTGAGATTTGGTCACCCGCGACACGCGTCCGCTGCGGGGTCACTCCCACTTCGCGCCCTGCATGGCGCTCAGATTCAGTCGGCTAACGGGTGTCCGCAGGGACACCCGTTAGTCCGCTTCATCCCCGCGAGCGGGGCCCCTGCTCTTCCCTGCGCCGGTCGTGTCGCCTGCCACGCGGTGGAAGAAAAGCGTATCAACATCAAGGTCGCTAACTGAGGTTTGGCCTCCTGCGACACGCGCCCGCTGCGGGGTCGCATCCACTCGCTGCGCTCGCGGAAGCCTGCTCCTCCCTGCGCCGGTCGTGTCCCCTGCCTCGCGGTTGAAGAAAAGCGCATCAACATCCACACCGCTGCATAAGCGTGCAGGGCCGCGCTACGAGCCGCCGCGAATGTCCGGCGGCCCGGCATCTAGGGAAGCATCACCCCTGATCGCGCTTTCACCACCGATACATCGCTCGCGTTGATGCTTCCATTGACATTGACGTCATAGCGGCAGTTTTGCGAGGTGAGCGTCGGGCTGGTGCGTGCCTTGACAGCAGAGATGTCCGTAGCGGTCACCCTTTGCGAACTGCTTACGTCGCCGAGCAGGAAGCCGACCGAGACAACCGGACTGGCGGCCCCCACCGTGCCGGTCACACCGGACAATGAAACGGTGGCCCGCTTCTGGTCCGCGATTCCGGCGATGGTGACCTTCACTTCGTTGCCGCTGAAGGACACAGATGGCACGCCAATCGGTGCAGGCGTTGCGTCGACCACACTGACGGCGCCGGGACCGACCACGGAATTGTTGAACTGGAACACGACCTCATGACCGGCACCGATCACACGCGGCTCAACGGTCACGGCGCCACCGATGGGAACGCCCAGACTCGCGACAATGTCGCAGTTTCCCAACACAGGGTGTGAACGTCGCAGCACCACCCCCGTGAGCGCCAGCGATGGGCTGGCCGTCGGTGTCACGGGCGCGGATGCCGATGCCGGGCCGGTACCTACGCTGTTGGTCGCTGTGACTACGCAGTTGTAGGGAGTGCCATTGACCATGCCACTGACGGTCAGCGGTGAGCCGGCGCCGGTAGCAGGCGTGCTCACTCCGCCGGTACAACTGGCAGTGTAAGAAGTGATGGCCGCGCCGCCGTTGGAAACGGGTGCCGCGAAGTTCACGGTCGCCTGACCGTTGCCGGCGGAGACAAGACCGATCACCGGTGCGCCGGGAACTGTCTGCGCGACGCTGTCATTAATGGTGATGGTGGTCGATGTCAATGCGCCTAGCGTGGCCCCTACCGGCGGGGACAGCGTGACAGTGAAGGTTTCCGCCCCTTCCGCCAATACATCCGCGAGAATGGGTACTACGACATTCTTGGCTGCAGAATCGCCGTTGGCCCAGTTCAATGTACCGCTGGCCGCTGTGAAGTCACTGCCGGACGTTGCTGTGCCGCTGGCGGTTGCGTACGCAACGGATACCGCACCGTTGGAACCCCCGGTTCTGGTCACCGGGATGCTGATCGTCCCGGCGCTCTCACTGACCGACTGGCTTGCGCTGGAAAACTGCAAGGTGCCTGCGGCCGCCAGTGGTGGCAGGACGACATCATCAATCCATGCCGCGTCGCCTGCGGGCGCAATTTGCTCATCTTTCTCGTACGACCACGTGAATTTGTGCGTTCCCGCGGCCACGGGTATGGACACCAGTGTCCACGTACTGATATCGCCGGACGCGCCTGAACCGCCATTGCCGGTACAACTGCCCATGGCCGCACTTTGAATGTCATCAACCAGAAACCGCAGGCAGTCCCAGTTCTGTTCACTCAGTACGTTGTAATAAAAACTGACGTTGCCCGCGCCGAAGTTGCCGGACACTTCTATCCGCGCCTTGTTGGTATTGATCGCGCCGGCAACGGCAGCATTGGCCATAGGATTTGATTTCAGGCTGCATGACCCAGTGCGTTTACGATCCGATGCCACCGCCCAGCCAGTGGTCGCCCCCGCCGGTGTGGTCCACCCGGCGGGAAGCACGCAACCGGCCGGAAACGCTTCCGGCAGCAGATTGAACGTTGCCGTCACGGACTGCGCGCCCGACATGGTCACGGTACAGGACCCTGTCCCGCTGCAGCCACCGCCACTCCAGCCGGCGAACGATGAACTGGCATCAGGTGTGGCCGTGAGGGTGACAGTGGAGGACGCCGTAAACGTGTTGCTGCACGACAATCCGCAATTGATACCCGCCGGAACACTCACCACGCTACCGCTGCCCGCGCCCGCTTTGCTGACAGTGAGCAGAGGGCCGGAGCCGGTGATGACCGTGGCGCGCCAGATGCCCCGGCCAAACGTGGCGACCAGCAGTTCTGCGCTGTTGCCGGTTTCGGAATACCAGCCCAGATCCCGCACCTGCACGTTGGCCGGGCCTTCGTTGCTGGCACCCCAGGTGCTGCCGCCATCCTGACTGGCAAACAGGCCAACCGCCGTCCCCACATACAACCAGGACGGATTGGCCGGGTGTGCCTCAATTGCAAACACCGTGGCGGCCGGCAGCCCGGTCAGTGCGCCCCAGCTGCCGCCGCCGTCGCCGGTGGCGTAGAGCTTGTTGCCGGTGAAGCCGGTGAGCCCCAGGTACACCCGCTGTGCGTTGGTGCGGTCAATGTAGATGCGCTGCTTGCTGCCGGCCGGCACGGTCGCCACCTGCGTCCACGTGGGGGTAGCGGCCAGGCCGTTCGCGGTCTTGTAT
>CAYSKY010000341.1:0-4458 GCA_964431425.1 uncultured Burkholderiales bacterium | reverse complement strand
GGCCGAATCCGGTGCCATCATCGAATACCTCGCGGACAAATACGGCGCCAGCACACTGGCCCCGCAGCCCGGCACCCAGCAGCGCACGCGTTACAGCTACTGGCTGCATTACGCCGAAGGCTCGCTGATGCCGTTCATGCTGCTCAAGCTGGTTTTCAACCGCGTGGAAAGCGCGGACATGCCGTTCTTTGCCAAGCCAGTGGCGCGGGGCATCGCGGGGCGGGTGAAGGAGAATTTCATCGACCCGCAGATTGCGCTGCACCTGGATTATCTGGAGCATGAGCTGGACAAGGCGCCCTGGTTTTGTGGGGCCACCTTCAGCGCGGCCGACATACAGATGAGTTTTCCGCTGGAAGCGGCCGCATCACGTGGGGGCCTGGACCAAAGCCGGCCCAACTTGCGCGATTTTCTGGAACGCATCCATGCCCGTCCCGCCTATCGTCGCGCGCTGGAGCGCGGCGGGGAGTTTCACCTGCCTGGCTGAGGCACCGGGTGCGCGCCGCAGGTAAACTCGCCGGCATTCCTGCCAACAACGGATTGCCGCCATGCGCGTACGCGATACCAACTGGATGATGATCGAGAAATACCTCGCGCAGGACGACCGCGCGGTGGTGCCGATCGGCTGCACCGAGCAGCATGCCTACTTGAGCCTGGCGGTCGATGCCATCCTTGCCGAGAACGTGGCGGTGGATGCCGCCGAGCCGCTGGGCGTGCCGGTATTTCCGGTGATCCCCTTCGGCCACACGCCCACCTTCATGGCCTATCCGGGCACGGTCTCGCTGCGACTGGAGACGCTGATCGCCGTGGTGCGCGATGTGCTCGACAGCCTGGCCACCCATGGCTTCAAACGCATCGTCATCGTCAACGGCCACGGCGGCAATGCACCCGTCGGGCATTTTCTCGGCGAATGGATGGGCGACCATCCCGGTGTGAAAGTGAAATTCCACAACTGGTGGAACGCACCCAAGACCTGGGCCAAGGTAATGGAAATCGATCCGGCGGCCTCGCACGCCTCGTGGATGGAGAACTTCCGCTTCACGCGCCTCGCCGGTGTGAAGCAGCCGCAGACCGCGCATGTGCCCATCGATGCCGGGCATCTCAAACTGCTCAATCCGCGCCAGACGCGCGACTATCTCGGCGACGGCAACTTCGCCGGGCTCTACGAAAAGCCCGACGCCGTCATGGATGAATTGTGGCAGGTGGCCGTGGCGGAAACGCGCGCGATGATCGAGGGCAACTGGGGCTGAGCGGCCGGGCCCTATTGCCCCTTTGCCAGATTGAGGTATGCCTCCAGCTGGCCCAGCGTGCCGGCAAAGCCCATCTTCATCGAGTCGAAACCCGCCGTGAAGGTCTTGCGTTCCTCCTCGGTGGCATTGACCGGGTAACCGCGCATCACGATCTTGGTTTTGCCGGCCGCCTCGGTCAGCGTGAGAATATTCAGCACCTCTTTCGGCCAGGTGGGGCTGGCGAAATGCCGCGTGGTGCCGCCCTGTTTGTCGGAGAACGACACTACGAACACGAGCTTGCCCGGCGGCGTGACTTCGCGGTACACGAACTTGCCCCACATCTCAAAGCCGTCCGGTGAGCGCATGCCGTAGTGGAACAGTCCACCCGGCCGCAGGTCGACGCGGCAGTCGAGCATGCTGAAGCCTTTCGGGCCCCACCATTGCGCGAGCCGTTCGGGCTCGATGTAGGCCTTCCATACCAGCTCGCGCGGCGCATCGACTATACGGTCGATGCAAAACTGCGCCGACAGTGGCGTGCTGTACGGATCGGCCAGGATCGCCACGTAGTCGTCCAGCCGCCCCAGCGTCTGCGTGCCACCCTCGATGGCACCGCCGGCTTTTGAGTTCTCGTAATCCCGTTGTCCGGTAAAGGTCAGGCACAAGGTGACGCGGGTGGCATTGCCGACTGCTTCCAGCGTGATGCGCTGGTGAAACATGTGGTGCGACCATTCGCCCTCGCCAAAGTGGTCGTACTCGATGCGTTCCGGCTTCACCAGTTCGCCGTAGACGATGCGGTTCGGATAGTCGGTGCCGTCGGGGCCGTGCATCATGTAGCGCCACACGCCACCGGGCTTCACGCTGATTTCGTGCACGGTGTTGGTAAAGCCATCCGGGCCCCACCAGTGCGGCAGGTGCTGCGGATCGGTCATCGCTTCCCACACCAGTTCGCGCGGGAAATCCATGACGCGGCTGACCGTGATTTGGCGCGCGGCGTCGTTGGTGGCGGTGGTGGTTTTCATGTTGTCGATCCTTTGAGATACGCGGCGAGGCGGTCCAGGCGCAGTTGCCAGAGCTGCGCCTGCTGGACGGCGAAGTCGGTGCATGTTGCTTGGCTGCCGGCCCGGCCACGATCCAGGCGGCGATAAAGATATTCGAACAGCATCAGTGTTGCCCCGCGAGAAAGCGATCAAGGTGATCGACGAGGTCGTTCCATCCCCAATCCCAGCCGCGCTGATTGTCGGCATCAAAGCCATTGGCAAGTTCGACGGTGACGGTGATGCGGGTCTTGCCGCCGTCGTCCGCAAATTCCACCGTATGAACCCCGTCGAGCAGCGTTTTTTCGCCGGCCCTGCATAGTTCGTAGAACACCAGGCGCGAGGGCGCGCTGATTTCACGGTACTGGCGGCGTATGAGGATCTCCATGCCATCAGCGGTTTTCACTTCGAGGGTCCAGTCGCCGCCGGCCACCGGGTTGATCACCGTGTGGCGACTGTCCATGCCGCTGAGGGTGCACCAATGCACCAGTTGGGCCGGATCGGTCCAGGCGGCAAACACGCGTTCGCGCGGTGCGGTGATAAGACGGGACATGGTCAGTTTTTGCGCGAGCGCTTCACTTTTTTCGGGCATGTTTTCTCTCCTGGGGGGCGGGGCTGCCCTGCTTTGCCTGCATGCTGCGCAGGTATTCCTCAAGCCGGTCGAGGCGCGCCTCCCACAACTGGCGGTATTGTTCGATCCACTCGTCTGCGACGCGCAGGGGGGCGGGTTCCAGTCTGCAGGGCCGCCACTGCGCTTCGCGGCTGCGGCTGACGAGTCCGGCGCGTTCCAGCACCTTGAGGTGCTTGGTGATGGCCGGCAGGGTCATTTCAAACGGCGCCGCCAGCTCGGTGACCGTGGTTTCACCGCTGGCGAGGCGCGCGAGGATGGCGCGCCGCGTCGGGTCGGCAAGGGCGGCGAAGGTGGCGGACAGCGGGTCGGCGGCGGGAGGCACAGGACACCTATGTATTTAACCAAACGGTAAAATACGATGGACTGTCCCACCTGTCAAGCTTGCCCGCCGGTGGGCTATTTGACGAAAAACACCGTATAGATGTGCGCGGCCATCATGAACCCGAGGAAGGTACAAGGCGTATAGCCGCCACCCCAGATGCGGCTGTATTTCCACACCGGCAGCGCGGCGAGGAACAGGATAACGAGCGTAATGCTGACAATGGCGGATGAACTCATGACGACTCCCCGGATTGCTCCGCAGGGGGTGTGCCGTCGACAACGTGAGTACACCGGGGTGAGGTATCGCCTGCGTTCGCGCGGGGCGGGCCGGTTCAATGTCCGATACCAATGGTGTGTCCAGTGTGGCACAGAAGGCCGGCAGGCGTATGAAAGCTTTGCGCGGCCCGCGGGCGCCGTGAATTCAGTGGGAGAATAGGCCCCGGCCGCCCGGCAACTCACCGGCGGCCCGCCACAAACCGGCACACAAAATGGCTGGCGATGCCGGCAACCAAACCGGGATGCCTGCATCCAACCGCTCTTTCCGAGGAGAACCCGCATGACATTCACCCCATCCCATCCGCTCGGCCGCATGCTGGCCGCAGCGCTCATCGCCACCGCCAGTCTTGGTGCTGCCGCTGCCGACGCGCCCTCCATTGACAAGGTGCTCGCCGGCGACCATCGTTCAGACGCCAATCGCGCCCGCGACCAGTACCGCCATCCGAAAGAAACCCTGGCGTTTTTCGGCGTGAAGCCGGAATCGACCGTCATGGAAGTCTGGCCCGGCAGCGGCTGGTACACCGAGGTGCTGTCGCCGTACCTGCGCGAAAAGGGCAAGTACATCGCCATCTTCCCGGCGCAATCGGTGAAGGGCCTGGAGAACTTCAAGGCCAAGCTGGCCACCCGCCCGGAGCTGTACGACAAGACCGCCATCGTGCCCATGGGCGTGCCCGACAAGCTCGACATCAAGCCCGCAGGCGGCGCCGACTTCGTGTTGACCTTCCGCAACGTGCACAACTGGCTCGGCAATGATCCGACACTGCCCGACAAATTCCTGAAAGCCTTCTTTGATGCGCTCAAGCCGGGTGGCGTGCTGGGTGTGGTTGAGCACCGCGCCAAGCCGGGCACCACCATCGCGCAGTCGAAGGATAGCGGGTACATGGACGAAGCCTGGGTGATCGAGCGTGCGCTGGCGGCCGGCTTCAAGCTGGATGCCAAGAGCGAAATCAACGCCAATCCGAAGGACACC
>CAYSKY010000340.1:2897-4468 GCA_964431425.1 uncultured Burkholderiales bacterium | reverse complement strand
ACATTCAATACTCCAGAGTTAAGGTTAGCCTCCCCTCACAAGACTCCGGTGACTGTGCACTGAAGACCTTAACGCTGCGAGGGTGTGGATTTGTCCCGCCGGGCCACCGGAATGGCGCCCCATAGCGAAACAGCCTGCGATTATAGCGTGAAAAAGCGAGGAAAATCAAGCATCTTATGGACGCCAAACAGTTGTTCTTCTCGTTCTCCCTGCGCCTTTGCCTGGCGATTGCAATACTTTGGGCTGTTTACCATTACATTGGGCTCATCACCATGGTAATTGCCGCCCCGATCGCGGGTGTGCTGCTGGCCAAGCCCATTCTGGAGGCCGGCGGAAGCTGGTTCCAGTGGGCGCGCAAGCAGCCGTATGCGGAATGGCACGGCCGCTATTACGAGTTTGCCGGCACCCAGATTCGCATCTTTGAGGTTGACACGGAGCTCTGGATCGCGGATGCCGATCTGCTGCGGGTGATTGGTGAAAAGCCGACGTTGATGCTGGGCAGTGTGCACGCCCCGCACGAATACGGCGAAATCCCGGACACAAAGTTGCACGGCTTTTCACCCGCAGGTGCTGCCAAAGTCTTGTCAGCCAGCAGCCACTATGAATCCAAGCGCATGCTGCTCTGGCTGCAACGCGAGGTCTACAAGCCGCATCGCCGAAAACTGGACCTTGCGGCGGGGCTCTAGAGTTAGTGTTTCGACAGACCGAAGTGGCTTTCGACGGTTACGCCAACCGCCTGCAGCAGCTTGGTTGGAAGCTCGCCCCCGGCGCACACAATCGCGGCGTCATTGGGAATCACCTTTTCCACCCCGTTCCAACTTATCACGGCCTCGGTGGCGGAAAGCCGCTTTACCTGTGACGACAAAGCAATGGTAAGGTTTTTCATTGCTTTTGCCTGTTCAAGCCGGGTCCGGTTCTTGGTCTTGATACGACTGAACGCCTCGCCACGATAGGAGAGCGTCACCGTGATGTCCGGCAGTTCCGCCAGCGCCATGCCGGCTTCCACCGCGCTATCGCCACCGCCCACCACAAGAACGTGCTGCCCGCGGTACTGTTCGGGCTCAAGCAGCCGATAGACGACTTTTGGCAGGTCCTCGCCTTCCACGCCGAGCTTGCGCGGCGTACCGCGGCGCCCGATGGACAGCAGAACGGTCGCCGCGCGGAACTGACCGTGCTCCGTCCGGACTTCGAAGCCGCCATCCACGGCTTTCATTCCAGTCATGCGTTCGCCATATTGCACATTCAGCTTGTAGGTGGCGACGATACTGTTCCAGAATTCCAGCAATTTTTCCTTCGAGACTTCAGTGAACTTCACCCTTCCCACCAGCGGCAGATTCAACGGGGCGGTCATGGCGATCTTCGCCCGTGGATAGTGGAGCACCGAGCCCCCCAGGGTCGACTCCTGTTCCAGCGTCACGTACTTGAGTTTTGCCGCACTCGCGGCAAGTGAAGCTCCCAAACCCGCGGGGCCCGCACCAATTACCACGACGTCATATTCGAATCCCCGGTTGGGATGACTGCGCAGACGCGACTGGATCGATGCCACGGCCTTGGCCCCCTGGTCGGCCGCT
>CAYSKY010000340.1:0-2887 GCA_964431425.1 uncultured Burkholderiales bacterium | reverse complement strand
CAGTGCGCCTGCAATGTAGAGGCCGGGCACGTTGGTCTGAAAATCGGCGTTGACCACCGGAATTTCCATGCCGCGCTTTTCGGTGCCAAACACCAGCTTGATCGCGGAAACCGGGCATGCCCTTTCACAGGCACCGTGACCGATGCATACCGTTGGATTGATCAGCTCTGCCTTGCCATTGACTATTCCCAGTGCCTCCTCGGGGCATACCGCAACGCAGGCCGCCGCACCACAGCAAAGCGCCTGGTCGATCACCGGGTGTAGTGAGGGTGGCTCTGTCATTCCGGAGGCGATTGCCTCCTTCATCACGGCCTCGCTGCTCTCGGATACGCGGTTGCGGCCCCGCTGATAGAACCAGATGATGAATGCCAATGGCACCAAATAAACTGCATAGGCGATCACATCGTTCATGGCCGGCCGGAAACTTTCCTGAAAATCGTCAGACTACCGCTATCTGTGGCAAAATTTTACACACTTACTGCCTCCGGAACCACTTAATCCATGCAACTTCCAGTCATAAAGGCAATCGGTAACGGCGTCATCTGGTTCGCTTTGGCGGCGCTGTTCGTCGCCAGCGCCATCGTCGTGCGCAGCAAGGACTGGTATCAGCCTGGTTCGGACTTCGGTTACAACCTGGGTCTGGTCGGCGGCATTCTCATGTTGCTATTGCTTGTCTATCCATTGAAGAAACGGATCAAGGCTTTGCAGCGCTTCGGGTCGACAAAGCCTTGGTTCGTTTTTCACATGATTTGTGGTGTGGTCGGGCCGATGGCCGTCATCTATCACTCCACATTTCGCATCAATTCTCAGAATGCCTTCGTTGCGATGATGTCCATGCTTCTTGTCGCGGGAAGCGGCGTCATCGGCAGATTCATCTATGTTCGCATACATAGCGGACTGTCCAGCAAGCAGGACCGCCTTGACGAACTTGAAAGCAGCAGCAGCCAGGCTGCCTTGAATTTCGAACGCGACATGCAATGGGCGCCGGAGGTGGTAAACGCACTGACAGAGTTTCGCAAGCGTGCAATGAAGCCTGCCGGTGACCGAATCGGCGGCGCGGCAAAATTCCTTGCGCTCCCGGTCTGGGAATGGGGGGTGCGACGTGATTGCGCCGCCATGCTTGGCGCGCAACTCAAGCTCCGGGCACAACAGCGTCAGTGGGACGGTCGCAAGCTGGCAACGCGCACCCGCCAGTTCAATGCACTGGTCGCGACCTACACAATGACGGTAAAGCGCGCAGCCCAGTTTGAGGTCTACAAGCGCATGTTTGCGTGGTGGCATATCCTGCACCTGCCGTTTGTATGGCTGCTTGCAGCCAGTGCTGCATATCATGTGCTCGCTGTACACATGTATTGAAATGCGGCGAGCAACCCGATCTACCTCAGTGCAATTTGCCCGCATGATTTGGAAAACTTGCCTCGCGCTGGTTATCGGCGCGGCCGTGCTCGCGAGTTGGGGGGCCGGCGCGCAGGCGCTTGAATCCCTCGTCATGCCCGGCAAGTTGGTTGAAGGTCATGCCAAGGTCGAACCGGAATGCAAGAAGTGCCACACCCCCTTCAAGAAAGCAGAACAAAGCAAGCTTTGCCTGGACTGCCACAAGCCTGTCGCCGAGGATGTCGCCGCTCGGCGTGGATTCCATGGCCTGTCTCCCAACGCGCAGAACAAGGAATGCAAGACGTGTCACACGGATCACAAGGGCCGGGACGCGAAAATTGCAGCATTTGACGAGAAGTCATTCAACCATGGCCACACCGATTTTCCGCTGGCAAATGCGCACACGCTGATTGAGTGCAAGTCCTGCCACAAGGAGGGGATACGGCACCGGGAAGCGCCGGGCAGCTGTCTCGCCTGTCACCGCAAGGACGACAAGCACAAGGGCTCGCTGGGCGACAAGTGCGAAAGCTGCCACAACGACAAAACGTGGAAGGAAGCAAAATTCGACCACGAAAAAACGCGCTTTTCGTTGACCGGCAAGCACGCGGACGCAAAGTGCGAGACCTGCCATGCGAACGCAAAGTACAAGGACACGCCCCGTGCTTGTCTGGCGTGCCACAAGAAGGACGACCCCCACAAAGGACGGTTCGGCGAGAAGTGCGAGACATGCCACAACGCCGATAACTGGAAGTCCCAGTTCAACCACGCCAAACAAACCAAATATCCTCTACTCGGCAAGCATGCCACTGCCAAGTGCGACACCTGCCATACAAAGCCTCTGTATGCCGAAAAATTGCCTGTCAAATGCGTGGCGTGTCATAGCAAGGACGACTCGCACAAGGGAACTTTGGGCGAGAAATGCGAAAGTTGCCACAAGGAAACCGGCTGGACCAACACTAATTTCGAACACAACCGCGACACCAAGTTTCCGCTCTTCAACAAGCACAAGGCTGCGGTTTGCGGGGCCTGCCACAAGAACGGGCTGAAGGAAAAGCTGCCGCTTGACTGCTTCTCCTGCCATCGCAAGGACGACAGCCACAAGGGCCAGTACGGCAAGGCCTGCGAAACCTGTCACGGCGACAAAGGCTGGAAGCCCTCCACCTTCAATCACGGTACCGCTACCCGATTTGCGTTGCGCGATGCCCATGCAAATGCCAAATGCGAAGCCTGCCACACTGGCACTCTCTACGTGAAACAAGGCGGGAAAGCACTGGCAACAGACTGCCTTTCATGCCATCGCAAGGACGATGCACACAAGGGCCAGTTAGGCCCGCAGTGCGAAGCCTGCCATGACGAAAAGAAATGGGTGGGGGTCAAGTACGATCACAACAAATCAAGGTTCAAGCTCAGTGGTGCGCACGCCAGAACACAATGCAAGGCGTGCCACAAAACCGTCGCTTTCAAGGACGCACCGATGATCTGCGCCAAATGTCACGACGGCGACGATATCCAC
>CAYSKY010000339.1:0-4471 GCA_964431425.1 uncultured Burkholderiales bacterium | reverse complement strand
GAACAGTCTCGGCGTACGCTATGAAAAGGGGCAGGGCGTGCCGCAGAACATTACCCAGGCGGCGACCCTCTACCGGGAGGCCGCCGAGCAGCGCCTGGGGCTGGCCCAGGACAACCTTTCCGACTTGTACGCAAAAGGCACCGGTGTCGAAAAAGATCCGGTGCTCGCCCACGTCTGGTCCAGCCTCGCGAGCGCCAACGGCGAAACCGGCGCGGCGAGGAAACGCGTGGCACTCGAGCGCAGCATGACCAAAACGCAATTGGCCGAGGCCCACACGCATTTGGGCATGATGTATGCCCGCGGGCGCGGCGTGGCGCAGGACGCGCGCAAGTCGGCGCAGTGGCTGCAAAAAGCCGCCGATACCGGTTTCATGATCGCGCAGTTCGAACTGGCCGGTTACTACGACAAGGGTACGGGCGTGGCAAAGAACGCCTCCACCGCCACCAAGTGGTATGCCAAGGCTGCGGCACAGGGCCACGCCCGCGCCCAGGCCACCGTCGCTTACATGTACGACACCGGCACGGGTGTTGATGCCGATCCCAAACGGGCGGCAAACTGGTACGGCCTCGCCGCAGCGCAGGGCGATACCGTCGCGCAGTACAACCTTGGCGCCATGTTCGAGAGCGGGCGCGGCATCGGGCAGGATCACATCGAGGCTCACAAGTGGTTCAACATCGCCGAGGTTAACGGCAGCCGCCAGGCAGGTGACGCCCGCCAGTTGATTGAATCGCTGATGACACCCGAGCAAATCGAGGTGGCGCAGCAGCGTGCCGGCGCCTGGCTGAAGCAGCGCGCCACGCGTACGCCGTAGCGGGTTGAGAGGCGATTGAACCCCGGTTGATCCCTGTCAACCGGCAGCGGTCCCACCGGCGTAGCCTGAACCTTGCAGTGCAAGGCTCCAACCGGAGCGCGGTAGCGAAGGAGGCATCATGTTCAAGCGAATTCTCGTTCCGACCGATGGTTCGGAGCGTGCGGAGCATTCCGCGCGCGCGGCCATCGAACTGGCGCGGTTTCTGGATGCACAGGTGATCGCGCTATATGTCTATCCGCCGTTGCGGATCTACCCGACGGAGCCGTTTGTGGCTTCGCCTGAACTGATTTCCGAGAAGGCCTACGGCAAGGTCCAGCAGAAGGCTGCCAAGCGCTATCTTGGGGTCATTGATGATGCGGCGAAAACCGCCGGCGTAAGGTGTACGGCGATGGCGGTGGAGAGCGACAGCCCGGCCGGTGCCATCGTCGCCACGGCAGCTTCGCAAGACGCACCCTGCGACCTGATATTCATGGGTTCCCATGGACGCGGCGTTTTCTCGCAGATGTTCCTCGGCAGCGTGACGACCAAGGTCCAGTCGCTTTGCGACATACCGGTGCTTGTCTACCGGGATCCGAAGGCCGTGAAGGCTGCGAAGAAGGAAAGTGGCCGGAAGGGTGGCGGCAAGGAAGGCCGCCCGGGCGGCAAGAAGAAGTAGCAGGCGCCGGCGCTGGCCGGCGACTCCGGTGACGGACCCGGCAGCAGACCGGGCCGCCGGGTTCACTTTTGCGCCGCGACTCATGCCGGCGCGGGCGCACAGCAACGTGCGCCATGAACGGCGGCTGTGGATATTTATCGGCGAATCTTCGAGCACAATCCCGATCCGCTGCTGGTGGTGGACGGCGGCGGCCTGATTGCCAACGCAAACGCCCGCTGCGAGCAGGCCACCGGCTATCGCCGCGAGGAACTGATTGGCCGGCCGGTGGAAATCCTGGTGCCGGCGCGCTACGCCTCAAGCCATGCTGCGCTGCGTGAGCAATATGCCCGCGATCTGCGCACCAGGCGCATGGGTGAGCGACAGCGCGACCTCTGGGTGCTGTGCAAGGACGGCCGCGAACTTCCTGCCGACATCATGATCAGCCCGCTGCAGAGCGGCGGGACCCACTTTTTCCTGTGCGCAATACGCGACGTATCCGACCGGCTGGCGGCGGACGAGCAACGCCGCCGCCACATCGCGGAACTGGAAAACCTGCACGAGCGGCTCAAGGTCCTGGCCAGCCACGACGACCTGACGGGGCTGTTCAACCGGCGCTCGTTCGAAGAGAAGGCGGAATGGATGCTGCGCACCACCGTACGCCGCGGCGCCTGCATTTCCCTGCTGATGATTGACCTGGATTTCTTCAAGCGGGTCAACGACTGCTTCGGTCACCCGGAAGGCGACCGCGTGCTGGTGGCGGTCGGCCGCGCCCTGCGGGAAACCTGCCGCCAGAGCGACCTGGCGGCGCGCTACGGCGGGGAAGAGTTCGTAGTTGCACTGCCCGACACGGATGCTGCCGGCAGCCTGACGGCGGCAGAGAATTTTCGCGCGGCCATTGCCGCGCTGGGCGGCCTGCAATGTCGCGTGACCGCCAGTGTGGGCGCTGCCACTTTCTGTTCGCTCCCGGTCACGCCGGTAGCGATGGCACTGGGTGACGTCCTGAAGAACCTGATTGCCGACGTTGACCGCGCCTTGTACGCGGCCAAGGCGGCGGGTCGCAACTGTGTGCGTCACGCCGCGCCGCCCGCGACCTGACGTTGCGGTTCCGGCTACATGGTGCTGTGGCGCAGCTTGCCGGTTTCACTTTCCGCCTGGCAGCCGATGCATCGCGTCGCTGCGGGGTAGGCATCCAGGCGCTTGGGCGCGATCTCGCCACCGCACTCCACGCAGGTACCCCAGGTGCCGTCCGTGATGCGTTTGCGCGCGGCCTGGATGTCGCGCAGCGTGTTCAGTTCGGCGGCAAGTGTGGCGAGGTCCATCTCCGACAGGTAGTCGGCAATCGCGTCGTCATCGGTCGCGTCGTGCTGATTGGCCATCATGTGCAGGTGGTCGCCGCCGGAGACGGCAAGGTGTGTGCGGATGGCGTCAAGCAGTTCGCGCTGTTGCTCGCGAAGGCGGCGTTGTGCGGTGGCGATACGGGTCGTGCCCATGACGATATTCCAGGCCGGGGTGGTGGCGGCCGCCCGACCTCCGGCCAGGCACGCGGTGCGGCTGTGTGCGGGTCATCGTGCCATCGGATTGCGATGCTGCGAAACGCCCGCTGGTTTCATGATGCGCGGGCTGTCCGGAAACCGCTTGACTCACGTCAAAAAATGTTGGAAATGCGCACTGCGTCCTGCGTGGCGCGAATTAGCCAGCCGCGTTCCCCGGCAATTCGCCTGACCGCGAAATGCTTGCACTTCAAATGGGCGTGCGGGGCTGCGTACAATCACCGCTCCAACAAAGCGGAGACCACCCGATGCACATCCCGGCAACGCCGTTACGAATCCTTCAGACAGGTGTGGTGTGCGCAGCCCTGTTGTTTCCAGCCTTCGCGTGCGCCGCTGAGCCGGCAACAGTTTCGCCGGGCGCCGAACTGGCGAGACTGGCCGACCAGTACATCGAGCGCATGTTTGAACTCAATCCGGTCATGGCAACCTGGGCAGGGGAGTCCCGGTATGCCGACAAATTCGTCAACAATCTCACCCCTGCCTACCGGGATCGGGAGCGGACGTTGCAGACCGACACCCTCGCGGCATTGGCGCGGATCGATCCGGCCAGCCTGTCGCAGGCCGACCGTCTGACATACGACGTACTCCGCTATCGTGCTGGCATGCGCCGCGAGGAGTCGCAGTTTGATTTCCACCTGACACCGTTCAACCAGTTTTACTCACTGCCGCTCACGCTGGTGCAGTTCGCCAGCACCGAAGGCGCGCAGCCGTTTCGCAGCGTTGCCGACTACGAGGCTTTCCTGCGCCGCATGGAGGGCTTCCCGGACTGGGTGGACACCGCAATTGGCAACATGCGCGAAGGCATGTCAAAGCGCGTGGTTCAGCCGAAAGTGCTGATGCAGCGGGTGCTGGCCCAACTCAAGACGCAGATGGCGGCCGACCCGGCGAAGAGCGGCTTTTACAAACCGGTACTGAAATTCCCGCCTTCGTTCAGTGACGCGGACCGCGCCCGGCTGACTGTGGCGTATCGTGACATGGTCACCGTCAAGGCCATTCCGGCATTCACACGGCTGCATGACTTCATCGAGAAGGAATACCTGCCGCACTGTCGCGATTCGGCGGGCCTGGCGGACACCCCCAACGGCGCCGCGAAGTACGCCTATCGCGCCCGGGAATCCACGACAACGGATCTGACGCCCGATGCCATCCACGCGATCGGCCTGGCGGAAGTGGCGCGCATCCGTGGAGAGATGGAAAAGGTGCGCGTTCAAGTCGGTTTCAAGGGCGACCTCGGCGCCTTCCTGGCCTCGATCACCGCCGACCCGAAGCACGCGCCATTCAAATCGGAGAGTGAAGTCATCGATGCTTACCGGGTGATCCAGCGCCGTGTTGAGCCGCTGCTGGGCAAGCTGTTCTCACGCCAGCCGCGCGCCGCGCTGGAAATCCGGCCGGAGCCGGAAATTACCCGCGCAACGGCGGCAGCGCACTACAACGTCGGTGCGCCGGACGGTTCGCGACCGGGTGTGTTTTATGCCC
>CAYSKY010000338.1:0-4473 GCA_964431425.1 uncultured Burkholderiales bacterium | reverse complement strand
GGTCTGTACCGGCTGGTCGACCGACTTGCGGGCAATCACGCCTGGCGCAACCTTTTCGATCACGTCCGTGAGCTTGGCATTGACCGGGCCTTTGCCGTCAATGGGTGCGCCCAGCGAGTTCACGACGCGGCCCAGCAACTCGGGCCCAACCGGCACTTCCAGAATGCGCCCCGTGCACTTGACGGTATCGCCTTCCTTGATGTGCTGATAGTCACCCAGAATCACAGAGCCGACGGAGTCACGCTCCAGGTTCAGCGCGAGACCGAACGTATTGTTCGGAAACTCCAGCATTTCGCCCTGCATGACGTCGGCCAGCCCGTGCACACGACAAATACCGTCGGTGACCGAGATTACCGAGCCTTCGGAGCGCTTTTCGGCGGCCGCAGGCAGATTCTGGATTTTGGACTTGATCAGTTCACTGATTTCGGCCGGGTTGATTTGCATCGTCAACTCCAATACTTAACTTGAATTCTTTTAGGGCTGGCGGGACATTCGCTTCAATGCGCCAGTGAAATTGCCATCTTTTCGAGCGTGTCTCGGACCGAAGCGTGGATCACGTCGTCGCCGACCTGGATACGGGCGCCGCCAATCAGGCTTTCGTCCACACGCACCTCCGCCTCAATGCGGCGGCCATACTTCTTTGCCAGCCCTTCCACAAGCGACGCCTTGTCTGCTTCCGCCAGGGGAAATGCGCTGGTAATAACGGCTTTGGCAACGCCATCATGTTCACGCTGAAGCCGTTCGAAATGCTCGCTGATAAACGGCAGGAGGCTGGCACGCTGTCCATCAATCAGGGTGGCCAGCAGATTCTTCAGCGTTTGCGGTACTTCACCGCCGGCCACGGACAAAAGCAATTCTGCTTTTTCAGCGGCCGCCACCTTCGGATTACCGAGGACGCCGACGGCGGATGGCGAGGAAGCTGCCAGCCCCATTACCGCCAGGGCCCTGGAATAGCGCGCCAAATCCGACTCCTCGACCGCGCTGCGGAATGCGGCTTCGGCATACGGACGCGCGACCGTGGTGAGCTCGGCCATTACAGTTGTGCCTTCAATTGCGCCAGCATTTCGGCATGCGCCTTCTGGTCAATTTCGCGTTTGAGAATCTGCTCGGCACCGATGACGGCAAGCGCCGCCACCTGCTCACGAAGCTGCTCGCGTGCCTTCTGCTGCTCCTGTGCGATCTGGGCCTGCGCGCCGGCAATGATTCTTTCAGCCTCAAGCTTGGCCTGCGCCTTTGCCTCTTCGACGAGTGCCTGCGCCTGCTTTTCGTTGGCGAGCTTCAACTCACCAGCAGCATCACGCGCTTCGCGAAGCATCACGGCCTTCTGCTTCTCACCCTCGGCCAAAGCGGCTCGACCCTTTTCGGCTTCCGCCAGGCCGTCCGCAATCTTGCGATTGCGTTCGTCAATCGCCGTGGTAATCGGGGGCCAGATGAACTTGACGCAAAACCAGATCAGGAAAGCAAACGATATCGCCTGTACCAATAACGTCGCATTGAGGTTCATGGCGACGACTCCTTATGTGGTCGGTGATTACTTGACGGCGGACAGCAACGGATTGGCAAAGCCAAAGAACATGGCGATACCTACGCCGATCAGGAATGCCGCATCAATCAGGCCGGCGAGCAGGAACATGAACTTTTGCAGCTGCGGGATCAACTCCGGCTGGCGGGCGGCGGATTCCAGAAACTTTGAACCCATGATGCCGATGCCGATACAGGCGCCCAATGCACCCAAACCGATGATGAGGCCGATACCGAAGGCCATATAACCTTGAACGAGGGCGATGAACTGTGCCATTTACTTTCCTTTCGTTTTTGAGACTGAGTTGAATTTGTAAAACAGAGATCAGTGGTGCTCATGGGCCATGGCGATGTAAACCGCCGACAGCACCATGAAAATGAACGCTTGAAGAATGATGATCAGGATATGAAACACCGCCCAGGCCCAGGTCAATACGCCCGCGGCCGCGCCGGCCACCAGGCCGCCCATTGATAGGCTGGCAATCATGCCCAACAGGCCCAGCAGCATGAACACCAGCTCGCCAGCGTACATGTTGCCGAACAAGCGCATACCCAGCGAGATGGGTTTTGCAAGCAGCTCAATGATGTTCAACACCAGGTTGGGGATCCACAGCGCAGGGTGGCCGCCAAATGGGGCTGTAAACAGTTCATGAAAGAAACCGCCCACGCCCTTTGCCTTGAAGCTGAAGAAAAGCGTCAGGAAAAACACCGTGAACGACATTGCGAAAGTCGCTGACAGGTCGGTCGACGGCACCGCCTTCCAATTGTGAAGGCCAAGCGCCCCTGTCGCGGCAGCCACCCAGTCGATCGGCAGCAGGTCCATGGCGTTGAACATGAACACCCACACAAAAATGGTCAGGGCAAGCGGGGCAAGAAACTTGCGGTCGCCCGGAAATACGTCTTTGACGGTGTTGTCGACGAACTCGACCATCATTTCGATGAAACTTTGCAGCTTTCCCGGCACGCCGGACGTCGCGCCCCGAGCAACCAGCCAGAACACGCCCAGACCGAGCAGGCCCAGCAACCAAGACATGATTACGGTGTCAATATTGACCGTCCAGAAGCCACCTTCCCCGATCGTTATTTTCAGATTGGACAGGTGATGCGAAATGTACTCGGAGGGGGTTTCGTAGCCGGACGCCATGATCAGTTATTTGATTATCAGTAATGCCAACCAATGTCCAAGAAGGACAACTCCCATTGCAGCCAAAAACCAGCCAGCCGCAAACCAACCGCTTGCGAGCGCCATTGCCGTAAGCGCGGCAATGGTCAGCACCTTGGCGAGCTCTGCCACGAGATGCCTGCCCAAAATTCTTCCTGCCGATACAGACCGAAGCGCCGACTCTCCCGCCAGCGCTGCGTAACTTGCCGTGCCGCAAAGCACCACAACCCCACCGACTGCAGCTGATCCCGCGGCGACTGCGCCGGCGGAAACGGCAGCGACGATCGCCAGAATCAAGGTCACCAACGCTTGCAGGATCGCTACTTTTTTATAAATCTGCCCGAGATTGTCGCGAAGCACGTTCTAACCCCTGACGATCCACCGAAACCTGCCGCAAAGCCTGACGATTATATTCTTTGGGGCCTTTTCACGTCAAACAAATTTGCGGCGGCGCAACATAGCCGTAAGAACCTGAATCCAATGAGTTTTGATTTTTCCCGCCCACGTGGCAGGAAGGTACGGTTTCTTGTTACTTTAGACTGGGTAAATCTGTCCGGAACTATTCCGCAAGCCGCCGGGTAACTGTCGTTGCCCTACTTGAGGCCGGTGCGTTCCAGAATCCCGTCCAAATGCTCAAAAGTGGAAAAGTGGATGACTACTGAACCGCGACCGTTGCTGTTGGCCTTGATCGTCACGGTCGTTCCAAGTTTTTCCGCGAGTTCAGTTTCGAGACGCCTTACATCGGTATCAACCGCGATGCGAGTTTTTCCTGGCTTCGACGGTGCCAGTTCGTGCTTGACGAGCCGCTCGGCTTCACGCACTGACAATGACTTGGCGATGATCTGATGTGCGAGTTCCACCTGCTTGGATTTGGCCAGCGCCAGGAGTGAGCGGGCGTGGCCCATGTCAATCTTGGAGTCCATCACCATGTCCTGCACAGGCTTGGCCAGTTCCAGCAACCGCAGCAAGTTCGTGACCGCAACGCGGGACCGCCCGACCGCTTGTGCAGCGTTTTCGTGCGTAAGCTTGAATTCGTCAATCAGCCGCTTGATGCCGGCAGCTTCTTCGATGGCATTAAGGTCTTCGCGCTGGATGTTTTCGATGAGGCCAATTCCCAGCGCCTGTTCATCGGCAATTTGGCGCACCAGTGCGGGAACCGTTGCCAGACCGGCAATTTGGGAAGCCCGCCAGCGCCGTTCACCTGCGACTATCTCAAACTTGCTGGTCCCTATCGGGCGGACCAGAATCGGTTGCACCACGCCGCGGTCCTTGATGGATTGAGCAAGTTCTTCTAGCGCGGCACGGTCCATTCTTGTACGAGGTTGGTATTTGCCGGGCGAGAGGTCGCCGATGGCAATGTCACGCAGCTCCCCTTCATGGGCGGCCGAGCCTTTCCCCCCTCCCAGCAGGGCATCCAGCCCTCTACCGAGACCCTTGGGCTTGATCATGCCGCCTCCTTGAAAGCAATCCCCTGGCGCGTCAGCAATTCCTTGGCGAACGCAAAGTGTGCTTGTGCTCCTTTGCTGGCGGGGTCGTGCAGGATGACCGGCTTGCCAAAAGAAGGCGCCTCTGCGATACGGACGTTTCGCGGTATCACCGTATCGAAAACTTTGTCTCCAAAGTGGTTCTTTATCTCGTTGGAGACCTGGGTGGTCAGCGATGAGCGGGGGTCGTACATTGTGCGCACCAGGGCCTCGATCTCAATCGACGGGTTCAGGTTCGCCTTCACTTTTCGCAGCGTGCCCACCAGATCAGACAATCCTTCAAGCGCATAGTATTCGCACGGCATC
>CAYSKY010000337.1:0-4480 GCA_964431425.1 uncultured Burkholderiales bacterium | reverse complement strand
GGGCTTGACCGGTTCGGACAGTGCAGCCGACGGATCCTTTTTTTCCAGACGCCACCGGTTGACGATGTACTGGCGCGGAATAGCGGCGATGTCATCGGAGTAGTTCCACTTCTGCGTCACAAAATGGCCAACGCGGCTGTCTGCCATGCGCGCAGCCATCGGCGTATCGGGCAGCTTGGCAAGCGAATAGTAATAGCCGAGGAACATGCTGCGATTGTCCTCCAGCGTGGACGGCGGCGGCGGCGTGGGAACCGGAGACGGCACGGGGGACGGCGCCGGCAGCTTCGGCATGCCGTAGTGGGCCGTGACATTGAAGGCCGTCATGTCTTCCGTGGAGCGCACATTCACGAAACCGGAATTGCGCGCATCGTAGGCGTACGGCAGACGGAAAGCCGACTCTAGGCGGGTGGCCATGCCCGGAATGTCCGCCAGCAACAGCGCATTGGCGTCGATCAGGATGGATTTGCGTTCGGGATGCGGCGCGCTGGCCGCCGTGGTGACGCCGATCAGGCTGTCGGTAAAGCTCTCTTTCACGGCACGCGCGATGGGCGTGCCGGGTGTTGCGATGAACTTGGTGTTCTTGGCGATCAACTGGACCGTGGTGCCCATCTTCTTGAATTCGACGATGTGGCCGCGCAGCATCCAGTTCGGATAAACGCCGGCTTCACCGATGCCACGGGTGGAATTGATCTGGAAGAAGAACGGGGACTCGAACTGCTCGGGCTTGACCTCGATCCAGACCTTGTCGTCCTTCTGGTACACATTGAAGTAGCCGGAGGTCAGCTTGGCGTCCTTGATGATGTCTGCGAAAGGGCGCGGTGCGGCGGCGTCCGGACGGGCGGCAGGGCCCACGGGACCCGCAGGACCGACAGGACCGGTGGCTCCCGTGGGGCCCGCCGGTGTCTGGGCTTGAGCAGCGCCCATGGCGCCGGCGGCCAGCAGTGCTGACACCAGCACGGAAATGGATTTTTTGTTCCTGCACAGCGGGTTTGCCATGAGACGCCTCTCCTGAAGGTGAAATCGGTCGCGGTTCGCAACGGGGTGTCGCGCCGCATGGGGGAAGAAAACCACGAATTGGGGATGCCTCGCTTGAGGGCATGCCGGCTTTTACAGCGGAATATTGTCGGCCAAACACCTTCGGCATTCTGTATCAAATTGTGGCCGTACGGCGTGCACGCCCACACAAGGGCGAAAGGTTTGAGTCGCGCGGCAGCGGAATGCGATAATCGACTGTTTTTCGCACTGCAGCACACCATGAGCAACCAAAACACCGAAATCGCCCGCCGCCGCACGTTCGCCATCATCTCGCACCCGGACGCCGGCAAGACCACGCTCACGGAAAAGCTGCTGCTGTTTGCAGGCGCCATCCAGATCGCCGGCAGCGTGAAGGCCCGAAAAGCGAGCCGCCACGCCACCTCGGACTGGATGGAAATTGAAAAGCAGCGCGGAATCTCGGTGGCAAGCTCGGTGATGCAGATGGAGTACCGCGATTGCGTGGTCAACCTGCTCGACACGCCCGGCCACCAGGACTTCTCCGAAGACACCTACCGGGTACTGACCGCCGTAGACGCGGCACTGATGGTCATCGATGCCGCCAAGGGCGTCGAAACCCAGACATTGCGCCTGATCGAGGTCTGTCGTGCCCGCAACACGCCGATCATCACGTTCATCAACAAGATGGATCGCGAGGTGATGCCGCCGCTCTCCCTGATGGAAGAAGTGGAAAAAGTGTTGAACATGGATGTGGTGCCGTTCACCTGGCCGGTGGGCATGGGGCGTCACTTCGGCGGCGTGATCGACTTGCGGCTCAATTCCATGCGCGTCTTTCAGGCCGGCGAGGACCGCAAGACCAATGACGACGAGATCCTTGACGGCATTGACAACCCGATCGCCATCGAACGGTTCGGCAGCGAACACGCGCAGGCCCGCGATGAAATCGGCCTCTTGCGCGATGCCAGCCCGCCTTTCGACCGGGAGGCGTTCCTGGCCGCAAAACAGTCCCCGCTGTTCTTCGGCTCTGCCGTTAACAACTTTGGTGTGCGTGAGGTGCTGGACGCACTGGTTGACCTGGCTCCGCCGCCGGCGCCGCGCGCCACGCTGCAACGCATCGTCAAACCAGAAGAGACGAATTTTTCCGGCGTGGTGTTCAAGATCCAGGCCAACATGGACCCGGCGCACCGCGACCGCATCGCCTTTGTTCGGGTGTGTTCGGGGCGCTTCGAACGCGGCATGAAGCTGCGGGTATCGCGTACCGGCAAGGATATACGCCCGGGAACCGTGGTCTCCTTCCTGTCACAGCGCCGCGAACTGCTCGACGAAGCCTACGCGGGCGACATCATCGGCATTCCCAATCACGGCACGCTGCGCCTCGGCGACACGCTGACCGAAGGCGAAACGCTGCAGTTCACCGGACTGCCCTACTTCGCGCCCGAGACTTTCCAAAGCGTGGAGATCAAGGACCCGATGAAGTCCAAACAACTGCGCACCGGCCTGCAACAACTTGGCGAAGAAGGTGCCATCCAGGTGTTCCGGCCGATCGCCGGCGGCAGCCTGTTGCTGGGCGCGGTGGGAACGCTGCAATTCGAAGTGGTGCTGCACCGACTCAAGAGCGAATACAACGTGGATGCGCGACTGGAAATGTCACGCTACCGCCTGGCGCGCTGGGTGACCTGTCCCGACCAGAACATGCTCAAGCGTTTCATTGATGCCAACGCCCACCGCATCGCCCACGATGTGGTCGACGCGCCGGCCTTTCTGGCCACGCACGTCTCAGAACTGGAGGTATCGGCGGAGCGTTACCCCGACGTACAGTTCCACGCACTGCGCGAGCACGCGGGACACGTTTTTTCGATGGAGATGTAGTCGGCGGTTGCAGCTTCAGCGCGACGGAGAACCTGCGCCGTCGGCAATGTGCCGCTCGGCCACCGCCTGCTTGGCGCGTTTGAGCTTGCCTGGCAGCGCAGGGCCGCGCTTGAGGGCGACGCCCACGGACAGCGCGTCAATGAGCGACAGCTGGACGAGGCGCGAGGTGGTGGGCGCATAGACATCCAGATCTTCGGGGACGTCTGCAAACAGCACGACATCAGCAAGGCGCGCGAGCGGCGATCCGCTGGCGGTGATGGCAATCACAGCCGCACCGGATTCCCGGGCAATTTCCACGCTGCGCACAATATCGGCGTTGCGGCCGCTGCCCGAGATGGCCACCAACACATCGTCCTTGGCCAGCAGCGATGCCGCCATCGAATACACATGCGGATCGGCGTACGCCACCGCCGGCGCCCCCAGCCGGAAAAACTTGTGCTGCGCGTCCATCGCAACAATGCCGGAATTGCCGGAGCCGTAGAACTCGATGCGCCGCGCCGATGCCAATAGTGTGGTCGCGCGCTCCAGTGCGGCGGGATCAAGGTGGTTACGTACCGACGTAAAGGCCGCGATGGCGCGATCAAAGACCTTGGCGCCCACATCCGCCATCGAGTCGTTGGCGCTGACATCGTGATGCACGTAAGGCACGCCATGCGCCAGGCTTTGGGCAAGCCGCAACTTGAAGTCCCGATATCCGCTGAAGCCGGCCGCCACACAAAAGCGCGCCACCGTCGGCTGGCTGACCCCGGCGCGTTCGGCAATCGCCGGGAAGGACAGGCTGATGACATGATGGGGGTGGCGCAACACATAGCGGGCCACCGCCTGTTCCGAGGGGCGCAGACGGTCCAATAGCGCCTGAACACGATCCAGCAGCGAGGCGGCCGGCATCCCTGCATCAGCGGCGGCTGCGGGACGGATGGCTGGGGACTTTCGGATGGCTGATTTTCGGGCTGGCATTTTCATCAAGGTACATCGAGGTGGTCCATATGGTGCAGCGCGGTATGTAGATTGTCAACACAACTTCCCTCCTCCGCAGAGGAATCAGCGGGCACGTGGCCGGCATCTCACTATGAAACGACTACAGACACCGGCAAAAGCGCACTTCACCCGCGCTTGCGCCATTTCTGTAGAAATACTACAATCGATCCACAAATGATCGCCCCACGGAGGGTCACATGTCACTGAACCCGGTTGTCGCCCGCATCACCGCCGGCATTGTCGAACGCAGCCGCCAGCAGCGCGGCCTTTACCTCACGCATTTGGACGAGGCACGGAATGCCGCAGGCGATCGTGCCACGCGCGGCGCGATCGGCTGTACGAACCTGGCGCACGCCTTTGCCGCAGAACCTCCTGCGTCGAAGCTGGCGCTACGCGAGATCCGCCAGCCGAACATCGGCATCGTATCGGCCTACAACGACATGCTGTCGGCGCATCAGCCGCTGGCGCGCTTTCCTGAACTGATTCGCGAGGCCGCGCGCGAAGCCGGTGCCACAGCGCAGTTCGCCGGCGGCGTGCCCGCCATGTGCGACGGCGTGACGCAGGGGCAGCCGGGAATGGAGCTTTCGCTGTTCTCGCGCGACGTAATCGCCATGTCGACGGCCATCGCACTGTCCCACAA
>CAYSKY010000336.1:0-4482 GCA_964431425.1 uncultured Burkholderiales bacterium | reverse complement strand
GCGTACGTCATTTGCGTCCCTTTAACATTAGTAATGATGGGCAACTTGACCTTGCGCAAACATATTTCGTGCCGGTTGAAGCCGCGACCGAAGCCAAGGCGTCGCTGGTCGCAGGTGATGTTCTGTTCAACAACACCAACAGCGTTGAGCTTGTCGGAAAATCTGCGCTTGTATTGAGCGATACAAAAGCCGCTTTTTCAAACCACATTACTCGAATCCGAGTGAACGCAAGCACGGTGAGTCCCGCTTACTTCAACTACTGGCTACGTTTCGAGCAAGCAAAGGGAACGTTTGCCGCGGCCGCAACACAATGGGTAAGTCAGGCGGCATTTCGCGCGAGCGACATGAAACGATTGGAGATCCCGCTGCCACCACTCGAAGAACAACACCGCATCGTCGATCTGCTCTCCCGCGCCGAAGGCATTGTCCGCCTGCGCCGCGAAGCCCAACGCAAAGCTGCCGAACTGTTGCCCACGCTGTTCCTGGACATATTCGGTGACCCGGCCAGCAACCCGAAGGGGTGGCCGGTGGTGCGTATTGGTGACCTCGGTCGCGTCCAACTCGGGCGGCAACGCGCGCCAAAATATCAAACCGGGAAGTTCACGTGCCCGTATGTTCGTGTTGCGAATGTCTTTGAAGACCGTATCGACACTAACGACCTTCTCTCCATGGATTTCGATGCGAGGGACTTCACAAAATACCGGCTCGATTACGGTGACATCCTGCTCAATGAAGGGCAGAGTATTGAGCTTGTCGGACGGCCCGCAATGTGGCGTAACGAAGTGGAAGATTGTTGCTTCCAGAACACGCTCGTCCGCTTCCAGCCAAATAAGGAAATGCTGTTGCCGGAGTTTGCACTCGCAGCAATGCTCAACTACTACCGTAGCGGCGCACTCTCGAAAATAAGCAGCAAGACATCCAATGTTGCGCACCTTGGTGCGTCAAGATTCGCAAACATGACTTTGTTTACCCCGCCCATCGCGTTGCAGCGGCAATTCGCCGCCAAAGCCGACGCCATCCGCGCCATTGCCGCCCAGCAAACCACCGCCCTGGCCACTGCACAGGCCACCTTCGACGCCTTGCTGCATCAGGCATTCTCAAGAACAAGGATGATGGACAAATGAAAGACGCCTATGCGGAATTCCAAGCGCTCAATCGAAGCTGGCAGGAGGCGCGCAAGTCGCGTCCTGGTGAAACGGATTTCAGCCCCTACGGACTGAAAGATGGACGTGCCGAGGACTTTGACGCTCTGTTCAATGATTGGGAGGGGGCCCTTGCAACTGCTGCAAGCAAGACCAAGACGGCAAGTGCTGGTGAAAAGGCAATCGAAGCCATCATTCGCCATTTCATTTTGCAGTTGAACAACGTTATCTCGCCGGTAACCAGAAATGGATTTCAATGGCTGATTCAGTCTGCTGCGTTTCCTCAAAAAGTTGCCGAGTTGGGCGCTGCGCTAAACCCACTTTTGGACGCGCGCTTCCGCGCACGGAAAGCAGTGATCGACGCTTTGCGCTCGGACGTAAATCAAAGCCTTGTCAACGTCGAGAAGGCCGCTCCGCTCGCGGATGCCCTAGTGGAGCAGCAAGCAACAATTGTTCGTCAGTCGGAAGAAATCACTGAGGCTTTGACCCAGTCCAAGGCGTCAGAGCAGGAAGCCGCCACAGCCCAGGAAGCCGCCGCCAAGCATTTGGAAGCTATCAAGCAAGTTGTAGAAGATGCGGCAGCTTCAAAGGTCGAATACGACGAAACGATCAGTGGAGTAAAAGAGGCTCTTGAAGCAGCAGAGTCTGTGTTGGGAACTATCAAACAGGATCGAAGTGCTGCCGACGCTCAAGTCGTTGAAAGCAACAAACAACTGAAGGAGGCCACCAAGAAGATTACCGTCGCCATCTCGGATCTCAATCGCCAGGGCCTGGCGGGGGCTTTCGACAAAAGCGCGAAAAAGCTTGGTTGGGAACGCATTGGGTGGCTCGGGGCGTTCGTCGTGGCCATCGGGTACTTGGTGTGCGTAATTTTGAAACTTCATTCAAAGAATGATCCACAGACTGCACTCTGGGAGCGAATGCTCCATGTGCTTCCGCTTCTAGCGCCGGGCATTTGGCTGGGATGGTTCGCGGCCAAGAACGCGAGCCTAACCGCGCGAATCCAGCAGGATTACACCTACAAGGTAGCCACGGCGCAGTCCTTCGAGGCCTACAAGAAGGAAGTGGAGGCTACTGGCGACAAGGCGCTAGAAAAGCAGTTGCTTGAAACAACAATCAGGAACTTTGGTGACAACCCGATCCGCATCTACGATGGAAAAGGGGCAGAAGGTCATCCGCTTGAAGCATTGAAATCCGTATTGGACGACAAACAATTTGAGCGGCTCCTTGCTCTTTTGAAGTCCGTGAAACCGTCAGGTGGTAGTTAATGCTTGACGCCTTTCTGCACCAAGCAATCGCCGCGCAGCAGCCCGGCTGATTCTTCCTTCAGGCTCCTGAAGAGATGGCCTGTTCCAGCGTCGAGTATGAGCAAGTCCAGCCTTGAAACATGAAAACAGACAAATAATTGTCGTAGAATGAGTTTCACGGCCCGATTTTGACCATTAAGGATGCTCTGAACAAGTCGCTATTGCTTGTCATTCCCGCGAAGGCGGACTGCTGAGGCAGGACGCTGAAGCGAACATCGGCATAGCCGATGGCCCGAAGGGCGAACTGGGGAAGCAGTGAGTCAATCCAGTGCCTTTGCTTTCAACAACTTAAAGTCGCTGGATCCCCGCCTTCGCGGGGATGACGGAGCTTCTTAAGACTTACTTTAAGCGGGGAACCACCATGCTGCATTCCTACGCGTTCAAGAACTTCCATTCCTTCAAGGAACGCACCGAAGTCTCGTTCGTCCTGACCCAAAAGGCCGGCGCCCACGGCTGGGACGCGGTCTCGCCCTCCGGCCAGCGCCTGGCCACGGCCCTGGCCGTGATCGGTGCCAATGGCGCGGGCAAGACTTCGCTGATCAAGCCCTTGGCGTTCCTGTACTGGTTCGCCGCCCAATCATTCCAACGCCAGCCGACCGCGCCCATCCCGGTCAAGCCGCATTTTGCTGCGCCGGACGAGCCGATCGAGTTTGAACTGGAAGCCGACGACGAGGAAGGCACGTTGTGGCGTTACGTGTTGCGGCTCACGCCGGAGCGTGTGCTGCACGAGGCAGTCTACCGGCGCGCGAACAGGAAGCGCGCGAAGTTTTCCTATCTGTTCGAGCGCGATTGGAACGAAAGCGCAAACGAGTACCTCATCAAACGGGATGATGACTTCGACTTCAGCCCGACCGAAGCGAAGAAGGTGCGCCCGAATGCCTCCTTGATCTCAACCGCAGCGCAGTATGGCGTGAAGATCGCGCAGCATCTGGTGAGTACGAACGTCACCAGCAACCTCATGGAGGTGGGGCGCGTCGATCCTCGGCATGGTTTTCACAGCGCGTCCGTTTTCTTCCACGAAAATGCCGCGTTGAAGCAGCAGATGGAAACGCTGTTGCGCGATCTGGATTTCGGTTTGTCTGGCGTGGAGATCCGAAAACTGGATCGGACTCCGCCGCCGGAGTTGAATTTGCCGGACGGCATGACGTTGGCTCCGCAATACCAAGTGCTGGGTGTCCACACCCTGGGCGATGGCTCACGGCACGAGCTGCACATGCTGGAGGAATCCAGCGGCACTCGTACGGCATTCACGCAACTGGCATCTCTGTTGGGCGCCTTGGCCACGGGCGGCATTGCCGTGATCGATGAACTGGAAAGCGATATGCACCCACACATGATCGCGCCCTTGCTTGATTTGTTTGCCAGCCCCAATACCAATCCGCACAAGGCACAGATCATCTTCACCAGTCATTCGATCGAAGTGATCAGCCTGCTCGGCAAGTCGCAAGTGATGCTGGTGGAGAAGAACGACTGCGTGAGTGAAGCCTGGCGCCTGGACTCGATGCAGGGTGTGCGCACGCAAGATAATCTGTATGCGAAATACATGAGTGGTGCGTATGGAGCCGTCCCTCAGCTATGACGCCGCGTTCAACCGCCAGGCAGCGTACTGTCAAAGAGACCCTGCTTGTGGTCGGTGAGGGTGACGCTGAAGTCGCATTCGTGCGCCATCTAAAGCAAATCTATGGCGACACCCTGGGGCGTTCCATTCAGGAGATCAATGCGCACGGCAAGGGCGGCAGGCATGTTCTGGTAACCGCTCGCCGTCGTGCGAACAACCTTGATCATGACAAGGTGGTCTTGCTGCTGGATACCGATACGGATTGGAGCGATGACGATCGCGTCAAGGCGCGCAAGAGCCGCATCGGCAAACGCGGAAAGTTGGATGTTATCGAATCCGAGCCATGCCTCGAGGCGTGGCTGTTGAAGATCCTTGGTGTCGAAACTGAAGGCGACACGCGGCACATGAAGGTCGTATTCAAGCTGCGCACGGGTTGTGAAGCGCACGATCCCCGCTGGCATGGGCAACTCAGTCG
>CAYSKY010000335.1:0-4485 GCA_964431425.1 uncultured Burkholderiales bacterium | reverse complement strand
GGGGCAGATGGTGGCGATGGGCACCATGGCTTACAAGCATCAGGAAGCGCCTGGTGGCGTCGAAGCGCAGGCCAAAGGCATGACGCGCACGTCGTGCAACCTGAAGATCATTCCCGACGTCGATGGCAGCCCCAAGATCTGCCAGCTGGTCGGCTACAACCTCACCGACATTACGGTGAAAGGCGTATGGCTGTCGCCTGCGCGGCTGCACCTGATTCCCCACGTCAACGCGCCCGCGGCCGACCTGCCGATCAAACGCATCGTCGGCGGCAAGCATTTCATCAGCGACCTCACGCTGCCGCATGGCCGCGTGTTGTTCGACTACCTCAAAGACGCCTGATCGGGAGCCCAAGACATGAACAAGAAAGAAGTGATCGGCCTGGCGTCCATGCCGCTGCAAAGCCCCACCTATCCGCGTGGACCTTACAAATTCTTTAACCGGCAATACCTGGTTATCCGCTACAAGACCGATGCGGCCGCCATCCGCGAACAGCTGCCCGAGCCGCTGGAGCCGGACGGTGACATCGTCTCGGTGCAATGGCTGGACCTGCCCGATGGCGAAGGCTTTGGCGCCTATAGCGCTGCCGCGCAGATCATTCCCTGTACCTTCAAGGGAGAGCGCTGCAATTTCGTCAGCCAGATGTATGTGGACAATTCACCGCCGCTGGCGGGCGGGCGTGAAATCTGGGGCTACCCGATGAAGTTCGGCAAGGCGGTGCTGAAGGTGGAGGGCGACACCCTCAAAGGCTCGCTGAAGTACGCCGGCCAGGAAGTTGCCATCGGCACCATGGTCTACAAGCACGATGCCTTCCGCAAGGACTACTCGAAAGAGCAGGAGTTGCTCGCGCGCACCCAGGTGACGCTCAAGCTGATCCCGGATATCGACGGCAAGCCTGCCATTGCGCAGCTGGTGGGAATCAACTTTACCGATGTCACCATCAAGGGGGCATGGTCGGG
Source organism: uncultured Burkholderiales bacterium (assembly GCA_964431425.1). Classification (GTDB taxonomy): domain Bacteria; phylum Pseudomonadota; class Gammaproteobacteria; order Burkholderiales; family Usitatibacteraceae; genus UKL13-2. Next base: position 3,528 of record CAYSKY010000335.1, on the reverse strand, counting down.
TGCGGCGCGGCTGGATCTGGTGCCGGCGGTGAATTGCCCGCTGGCAGACCTGCCGGTGCGTGAAGTGATTGGCGGTCTGCAAATGGTGACTGACATGACGCTGCCCTACGGGCGCGTGCTGCACGACTACCTCATCAAGTAGCCCTGCACAAAAGGCAAAGCGGCGAACCGGACGCCCGGCTCGCCGCTTTTCATTTTTGCCGGTCGGGTTACAGGAACTCGCGCCTCAAATCGACCGTCGAGCGTACGCCAAGATGCTCGAAGTTGTGCTCCAGCCACTGCGTGGCCAGGGCGCGGCCGCGGTCGCGCAGCATGGTGAGGAACTTCCAGTCGCTGGACATCTTGCTGGCCGAGGACAGGTCGGACATGGCGTTGTCCGCGCGCACCGAATGGATCAGTACGTACTTCAGCTTGTCGCGGAACTCATCCTTGATCCAGCCGTCGTCCAGCAGTTTCTGCACGAAGTACACCGCACGCAGCTCCTTGATGAGCGAGGAGTTGAAGGTGATCTCGTTGAGCCGGTTGGCGATATCGGCCGCGCTGGTGGGCGGGCCGGGCCGCTCGATCGGATTGATGTGGAGGATGACCACGTCGCGCGATTGGGTGTGATAGAACAAGGGATACAGCACCGGGTTGCCCATGTAGCCGCCATCCCAGTAGTGCTCGCCGTCGATCTCCACTGCCTGGAACACCTGCGGCAGGCAGGCCGACGCCAGCACCACGTCGGCGGTGACTTCCGGCGTGTTGAAGATCTTCACCTTGCCGGTGCGCACGTTGGTCGCGCACAGGAACAGCTTGGTGCCCTGGCTGCGCTCCAGCGCCTCGAAATCCACCTGCTGTTCCAGCACTTCGCGCAGCGGGTTGTAGTTCATCGGATTGAGCTGGTACGGCGAATACACGCTCATCATCGATTTCATCATGTCCTGCATCGGGTTCTGCATGTGACCCGTGTCCCAGGGCATGCGCGGCACGGCAAAGCGCTGGCCGGCATCGGAAATCGCCTTCCAGAAGTTGTGCAAGGCCTCGCGCGCGCCGTCGTTTCCCTTCAGCTTGCCGTAGGCATACACCACCGCATTCATCGAGCCCGCGCTGGTGCCTGACAGGCCCTCGATCTCGATGCGGCCGTCCTCCAGAAACTTGTCCATCACGCCCCAGCCGAACGCGCCGTGGGCGCCGCCACCCTGCAGCGCCAGGTTGATGCGCTTGATACCGTCGGCCGATGCGCTCACGGGATTGTTGCGGGCGCTGGTTGAAGGCTTGCGCTTTGCCGGCGCCTTGGCTGCCTTGACCACTTTTTTGACTGCAGCCTTGCGCGCCGTTGCTGCCATTATTCTCGTTTTCATCGGAAATACCTTTCTGGCCGGTTATCCGGCGGTGTTCCGTTTAGCCTCGATGCCGTGACGGGAATGCCCCGCGATCAGTGCGCCGTCCAGCCACCCTCGACCGCGATGTGCGTGCCCGTAATCGAGGCTGCTGCATCGCTGCACAGGAAAATGGTGGTGCCCGCAACCTGCTCGACGGTGACAAACTGCTTGGTCGGCTGTGCGGCAAGCAAAACGTCGCGCTTGACCTGTTCTATCGTCAAGCCGCGCGCCTTGGCCGTATCAGGAATCTGCTTTTCCACCAGCGGGGTGAGCACATAGCCTGGGCAAATCGCGTTAACCGTGATGCCCTTTTCGGCGACTTCCAGGGCAATGGTCTTGGTGAACCCCAGCACGCCATGCTTGGCAGCCACGTAGGCCGACTTGAACGGCGAGGCAACCAGCGCGTGGGCGGAGGCGATGTTGATGATGCGGCCCCAGCCTTTGGATTTCATATACGGCACGACCATTTTGGTGGTGTGAAACGCCGAGGTCATGTTGATGGCGATGATCGCGTCCCACTTGGCGGTCGGGAAATCCTCAACCGGCGATACATGCTGGATGCCGGCGTTGTTGACCAGGATGTCCACCCCGCCAAACTCGGCCGCGGCGGCGGTCATCATGGCTTCGATTTCGGCGGCCTTGCTCATGTCGGCGCCGTTGTAGACGACCTTCACGCCATAGGTGGACGCAAGGCGGCTGCGCAGGGCCTCGATTTCGGCGGCATCGCCGAAACCGTTGAGGATGAGATTGACGCCTTCCTTGGCCAGGCCCTCGGCGATGCCAAGCCCGATGCCGCTGGTGGAACCGGTGACGAGTGCTGTTTTACCTTTGATCATGCTGCCTCCCTGAAAATGAAATTGCTGGAAATCCTGCCGGTCTGAATGCGAGACTTTCGGTGGCGCCGGCGGCGTCCGCCGGCTGGGTTCGCGTGCCGTTCGGTGGGTTGTTTGCAGAAGGGCTGCTTCGGTCTGCAGTCCGGTAACGCAATGCAGCAAGATACAGGGAATTGCTGCTGCGCGTCATCACATCCCCGCATTCGCGGGATGCACGAAACGTGCCCGCTCCGGCTCCACGCGTGCCAGCGGTGCTAGAGTGGGGCGCATGTGCGCGGCGCCCACTTCCTACGGCGATGTCGACGGCCTCATCACGCTGTTGCAGATCGCCTGTGAAGACTCGGAAATCAACGCCACCCTGCAGAAATTGCTGGTGCAGCCGGACGCCGCTCGCCGCGCGTTTCTGGCGACGCTGTTGCCCAAACTGCGGGCACAGGCCATGCCGGCGTCGCTGGTGGAGGCGATGGCCTGCCTGATGGATGACGCCGTGGCGGAAGCCGCCTTCCGCGAGATCTATCAATGCAACCGGCCGACCGCCTGACAGAAAGAACTTCATCGACCAAATGCACGCCTGGCATGCCGTCGATGCGGCACATGCCCCCGCCTGCCAGGTAGATTCGCCTCCGGCCCGCATGACTACGATTCGCTGCTGATGACTGAAAAGCACAATCTGCAGCACCCTCGCAAAAGTTGACCGGGGTACCCTCCTGGCCGTTTGGCGCGCTGTATGTGTATCCGGGCGACGCGCAGGCGCAGGACACCAAGGGCCGGGTATAGGCACTTCCTGCCTCCACGGCCTGAGTCGCCGCGATCGGTATAAGGCGTACCGCTTCTGCGCTAGGTGTCAGCGCCGCCGTCGAGCCCGAGGTCCTGGATCTTCCGTGTCAGCGTGTTGCGACCGATACCCAGCAGCAACGCGGCCTCGATGCGACGCCCGCCGGTGTGCTCAAGCGCCTTGGTGATGAGCGCGGCTTCGAAGGACCGGTTGAGTCCGTCAAAAATTTCCTTCTCGCCGCGCGCGAGCGACGCGGCCACCTCGCGCTCCAGCGCACGCCGCCAATTGCTGTCGGCGGGGACGGCGCCTCTATCGCCGGCATTGCCGCGAACGTCAGCGGGCAGGTCGGCGATCTCGACGGTCTGTGCCGGCGCCATGACCGTGATCCAGTGGCACAGGTTTTCCAGCTGGCGAACATTGCCGGGGAAGTCCTGCTGTGACAGGAAGTTGAGCGCCGCATCCGACATGCGCTTTGCATCCACATTGAGGTCGCGCGCGCTCTTTGCCAGGAAATGCCGGGTGAGCAGCGGGATATCCTCGCGCCGTTCGCGCAGCG
>CAYSKY010000334.1:588-4486 GCA_964431425.1 uncultured Burkholderiales bacterium | reverse complement strand
GGCCAGCACCATCCGCGCCTTCGTGGCGCTTGAGCGAGGTCTTCAGTTGCCGCAACGCCACCTCGGTGGTCGCACGCGATTGCACGAAGCCGCTTTTCACGCCGCGCCGCAGGTTATCGGTGCTGTCGCTGATCAGGCGGGCGATGCCTTCCAGTCGCGAGAGATACGCCTCGGCATCGACGGCGGTACGGATCACGGTGCCGGTATCCAGGTAACCGAGGATGTTCTCGGGGCCGCCCTCGCTGGTGAACGCCAGCCGGTTGGTATCAAAGCGAAAGCTCTCGAGCGTGATATCGACGACGCGTTTCAGGAACACCAGGTTGAGGCGATCCGCGTCACCGAGACCGGCCGCGCTGACCTGGGCCAGCCGTGCCTTGAATTGTTCAAGCGCTTTCTTGCGCCGTGCCTCGTCGGCGGGCGTCACGCCGGGAATTTTCGCCAGCGCCGCACGGTCGCCCTCAAAGCCAGACGCAATCGGATTCTCGGCGCGGTCGAACGCCTCAAAGTCGGCGATGATTTTGGCCAGCGGGCTGGCAGCGGAGGCGGCTTGGGTCGCCGTCACAAGCAGGCAAAGCATGGTGGCGGCAAATACGCGGATGGCAGTCGGAAACAAGGTCTAACTCCGGTCAGTGAATTGAAATGATGAATGGCACCTGACCCGGGCATCTGGCCGCGCGCCGCAACAACGCCTCGGTGGGCAGGAACGTCAGCCAGGGCGTGATGTAGAACACGCTCAGGTACCAGTACTGTGTGAGGTAGGCTGCGCCATGCCCGAGGTACAACCCGCAGTACAGGCTGTCGAGAACCGCAAAGGTCACCGTGTAATAGACGGAACACCAGAAGGCACGCGCGCGCCGGTTTTCCGGCCGGCTGCGCTGCAGGATGCGGATGGCCGCGAGTGAAATGAGCACGGAAATGATGGTGCAACCCACCCCCAGCGCCGGCGCCGAATACTGCTGGTAATACGCGGGCAAGCCCGCTACCCAGAACAGGGCCCAGATGACAACGCTTTGCACCAGCTGGTTGTGATGTTTTTTGGGGGTCAAAGCGAGAGGAGGGCTGCGGACTAAAGCGCCAGCTTACAGGTACCGGGCTTCAATTTCCTTGAGGAACGCCTGTGCGAGCCGGGTAAACGACGCCTTGTCCAGCGCAATGCGTTGGCCGAAGTCCAGTTGCAGCACGGCATTCTTCGCCGCATAGCGGATCGTGGGGTCTTCTTCCAGCACGCCGTCGTTTTCCATCAGCGCGGTGGCGAGCATCCGCACTTCGTTGAGCGCATTGCCGTCTTTTTTCTCGAGGCTGCGTGCGCGGTCGACGAAGTAGCCATGCAGCACCAACAGCAGGCCGTTGAAATACATCGGTTCAAACGCCGCCAACGTGGCAGAGATGGCGGCATCCTTCGCCCCGGCGGCGGCGAACGCCTGGAACGCCCCGACCTGCTTTGCCAGCGCAGTGCGGCAGGCCAGAACATATTCGCGCGAATAGCGGTGGATGCTGACCATGTGGCGGTTTCGGGTCGGTCGGCTCAGGCGATTGGTTCACGGACCTGGAAGATATTGCCTTCCGGGTCCACGGCATTTTGCAAGCGGAATCCCGGCCCGTCCCACACCGGCCCCGCCACGCTGCCGCCCATTTCCGCCGCCTGCGATTCGGCATGCGCAAGGCTCTCCACCGTGAAGAAAAGTTTGAGCGCCGAATCTTCGCGCGGCACCGGGGGCGTGGCGATGGTAAACGTGGCGGCGATATGCGGCGGGATGGCATGGACAAGCAGCTGGAAATCGGCGGACTCCATGACATGCAGCGTGTCATCGGCCTTCAGCAGTTTCATGCCCAGCAACCGCTGGTAGAAAGTTGAAAGCGTTGCCAGATTCTTGGCATAGATCAGCGCACCGGCGCGGGCGGGTCCTGGCATGTGGGTTCCTTTCTATTTGACAGGTCAATCGTAGCAGCAGCGCTGCCGCCCGATGTTCTGGCGGCGCCTTACCGGCCGGCCAGCATCAGTTCGCGGATCGCGCGAACCGGCGCGTTACCGTACGACAGGAAGTGGTTGTTGAATCCCTTGACCGTGAATCCGGCGCCCTGACGGCGGCGCATTTCGTCGCGCAGCGCGGTGATCTCGGCATAGCCGTTGAAATAGCTGGTGAGTTGCACCTGCGAGAGTGTGGCGCGGCGCCATTTCTCGGTGGCCTCGGTCTGCTGCTGGAACGCCTCGCGCGTCATCAGCGTCAATGCGGCATCGCGCTGCAGATCGCGTGTGTGGATTTCAATATCGAGGATGGTATTGACCACCGACCGCAGGTTCCATTTCATCCAGATCAGCCACATCTCGCGGGCATGGTTGCCGTACCCGGCATCGAGCATCACTTTTTCGCTGAACACCGCCCAGCCTTCGATCATGGAGCCGTTGCCGAACAGCGTCTTCACCAGGCTTTTGGATTTGTTGGCGTGCATCAGCTGCGTGTAGTGGCCGGGAATGGCCTCGTGGATGTTGAGGATCTGCAGCATCCAGTCGTTGTATTCACGCAGGAATGATTCCGCCTCTTCGTCGGTGAAGCGGTCCAGCGGCGTGATGTTGTAGTAGGTGTTGGCGGTCGGGTCAAACGGGCCGGGCGCGCTGATCGAGGCGCCGGCACCACCACCGCGCATATAGGGCGGCGTTTCCCGCACCACCAGGGGTCGCGTGGCGTCCTGGTCCAGCAGGTCCTTCTCGCGCACAAACTTCTCCAGTTCCGGAATCTGGCGGCGCGCGGTTTCGACAAACGCCTCGCGGGTGGTGTGGCGTTTGCTCAGCTCGTCGATCACCGCGCGGATCATCACCAGACGGTCAGCCGGCACCGGCGCGTTGCCCAGATACTTCGGCCACAGTTCGCGCGCGAGCTTTTCCATCGCATCGTGCAAGGCGGCCTTGTCGGACTGCGCGCGCTGGTAGAGCTGGTCGACCGTAAAGCCTGACTGGATGTCATGCGCGAACTTTTGTGCATACAGCGCCGGGCCGATGCGGAAACTCCGTGCGGGCCCCGCCTTCAGGCGCGCTTCCAGGTTGGTCAGGAAGCCGATGTAGTCCTGGACGGCCGCGCGCGCAACGGCGAGGCGCGACCGGAACAGCGCCTTCTCGTCCGCACTCAACCCGGAGCCGTCCACTTTCTGCACCAGACTGTCGCCAAACACCCCCAGCGTGCCACGGTTTTGCACCAACGCGAGACCGGTGTGCTCCAGCGTGGGATCGGCGATGGATGCCTTGGCGGCGGCGTAGTAGGCCGGCACGTTTTCGAGCCGCGCCAGGACATGACGCAGGCGTGTCTCCAGCGGCGCGTAGGACCCGTTGAGCAACAGCCCGACATCATTGCCGACGTTGTAGCTCGATGGCTGCCACTGCCATGGCTTGAAGGTGGTGATGCTCCAGACTGCGGACTCGAAGCGGTTCTTCATCAACACCAGGTCCACCCGGTTGGAGTCGTTCAACGTGGCGGGATCGATTGCCGCCAGCGCTGCCAGCTGCCGCTCGTAGAACGCAACGCTGCGCGCGCGCCGCGCTGCATCCGGCACCGACATGCGGTCGGCGTACTTGTAATTGCCTGCGCGGGTGGCATTCTCGGGAAATTCCTGCCACATCTGTTCGAGCACGTCGGCCACATGCCGCTCGAACCGCTGGTCTGCCGCCATTGCGGCTGGGGCAGCTACCGGCGGCACAACGGCACAACCGGACAGCAACAGCAGCACCGCAGTCAGTGTGGCGGCATGACGCAACAGGGCGCGGGGGAAAGCGTGCATGGCTTTGGTCCGGAGGGGTAACGGGGAAGACTGGGACGATACCGAGTTTGCCGCCGGCTTGCAAAACCCTGCGGCGGGGTCACAGGGTGGCATCAGCCGGGAATGGACCAGGTGCGCAGACAGCACC
>CAYSKY010000334.1:0-578 GCA_964431425.1 uncultured Burkholderiales bacterium | reverse complement strand
GCACCACGGCCCGCCGCATTCCTGCTCGATCAGTTGCAGTTCGGCGAACGACAGGGGCAGCGGAACCGGTAATCCACTGGCAGCCGCCAGATCATTGCCCGGTGCCCTGGGGTTGCGCGGATGGGCCAGCGTGAGGTGCGGCGACGGCCGGCGCGTCACGGCACCACCCAGCACCTGCTCGCGCAGGGCGTAATAGCCATCGTGACCGGCAAGGCAGGGCAGCAGGATGCCGTGGCCCATGAAGTGTTCAGGCCGGCCAAACTCGAGTGTGAGATGGCCGCCACCAAAAGCTTCCACACGTCGGAGCAGGTTCGCGTCCACCATCGAATCGCCGGTCAATTCATCTTCCCGGCACAGGGTCACATGCGCCGGGATCAGGCCGGCCTGCACCGGGTCCAGCGTCCGGCGGAGATGTTCAATCGCGGCCGCATGCGGGCCCGCCACAAACAGGCTGAGCTGGCGACGTCGCCCGCCGGGATTGGAACCGCTCACGTATGAATCAGCCGACCACCGGCAAACGCCCAGTTTTCCCAGCTGGTTTCCTTGAACACCACCATCATGTTTTCGGTGTTGTGGCC
>CAYSKY010000333.1:0-4497 GCA_964431425.1 uncultured Burkholderiales bacterium | reverse complement strand
ATCGTTAGCAAACCTTTGCTCGTTCAAAGCAAAGATAAATCGAGAATCTTCATTCGTCTAGCAGACGAAGAACAAGCCGGTTCACTTCGCCATGGCTTTCCGAAGCGTCATATCGCTTTCGGTGCGTCAATCGTGAATTCGGCGCGCGCTGAGTTCAAGCCCCAACATTTGCGCAAGCTCTTATCAGAGCGCAGCAGCGCAATTCCGCCCGAAATTCATGCACAGCTACATGCCTTGGTGTCGGGCAAATATCCGTACATTCTGTCTACGATGGAAACGCGTCCTATTGTCATATGGTGGCGCACATGGGGTCGCGTTGAAGCCAAGTGGGCTGCAGACTTGGACTTTCTCAACGTGCCGTGGGCGATGACAATCTCCAAGCCTCCCTATCGACTCAAGTATCTGGATTCAGAGATGGTGGAAGAAGATGCGATTGCTGATTATCACTTTGAGCCAGCGGCGGCATTACCTGGTGACCTCGCGGATTTGTTGTACCTGCGTGGTCGCTCGGGACAACTGGCTTTCCCGGATGAGAATGAAACAGCGAAGTTGGAAGACGCGATTCGTCGTCTGTGGAAACCCAAACTCTGGGGTCAGTCCTTACCCATGGAAAAGTCAGTCAAGGCGGTACTCGAAAAGCGTCGTGGCTTGAATTCGAGTGCACGATTGATGTTGCCTCACTTCGTTGCCCTGTCAGAGTTGCTGAGAGCGGTGGGAGATTTACATGCCAAGCCGCTGCGTTTGCAGCTAGACGTCCACGACATCATTGATGACATCGCGCTTGGGCACAGCGTCATGAAGAATCATTGCGGTCCGCTTGGGGCATTTGTTGACCTTAGCAAAAAGCACTATGCGCGAGGCGCGGTCGAAAATCCGGCCCAACGCCTCTACAGAAAACTTAAGCAGGAGTTCCGACAATCAGCATGACCCGCGAATGAGCCGTTAAGTCGGAGCGGTTTGAGCTACTGAACCGTTCGTTCGCAAAAAAGGTGCGGAAATTGTGAGTTTCTTCGCCGCCTGCTAAGCAGGCAAGGGCATGACGCACCCTACCTAACGCGCACTTGGATGCTTGACATAGGGCTAAGGCACCAAGGACAAATACGCTGACAAAGCCCCTCAGATGTGGACACAGTTTCTTTCTGTTCGAGTAATCGAACAGCCATACATAGGCCGGTTCGGGCCTGTCCACCGAGGGAGACCCACCGATCCCAGCAAGACCAATTTTCAAGAATTTTGAAATACGAATTTGGCTAGCGGGGGGTCGGGTGATTGCATCATTACTCGAGTCATGTTCCCCCGTTGGTCACCAACCAACTTTTTTAAGGAAATGACTATGAAAAATGAATCGCAATCTACGCAACAAAATGCAATTTTTAAGTCCTATGACCCAGGTTCAGATGCCGTCCCCGGTACCCTGGCAGCGAGCGTGAGAGAAGCTCTCGACCAATGCGCTGAACAGCAAATTGAGTCAGCTTCGGCAATTGGTTTGATTCGCTCAATCACCGCGCCCGCACATCACACACCTGCGAAGGTGGTTTATGAAGATAAAGAGCGAATCATCGTCGAGGTGGACTATTTGTCCTATCCCCTTACGTTGGAAGCTGCGGAAGCAGTATCAGCACTTCCGTATTTGCGCGTATGGGTGGAGGCACCCACGATGCAGGATTTGTTAATGCCATCGTCCGATGAAACCTTCGAGCAATTCGAATCTGCATCGCTCGCGATGGCCCCTCTATTTGACCCTGCGTTTGAGCCGGGATTAAGCGCGCTCGATTCGCGCAAAGTCATTTTGCGAATAACTTCCTATAACTGTGTTGGCACGCCGGATTGGTTCTGGGCGCTGACGAAGCGAAACGTGACACTCAAATTTCAGCAGGCTCGCGTTGACGGACGGACTGAGTTAAACGTAGTCGAAGACACGCTACCGCTTCCCTTTGTTCATCACTCCCTATTAGCAATGATGGGCGCGGCTGCCGGCGACCTTCCAGTGCAGACAATGCCGACGCTTCCTGCGGACATTGACGGGTTGCTTTTCCCTTTTCTTGCTGGACGGTCAATGTGCACCAACTCCGAGTGGCAGCCTGCTCGACTCATAAAATTCATCAGCATAGTCTGGAGCGCAGAGGTCCGTGGCTACGCGCGTTCAGTCGGCTCCACATTCGTGCTCACTCAAACTAACTCAGCAACTGACAATGACCTCCGTTCATTGGCGTTCTTGGAAAATATCGGCACAGCGTTCTGCATGCTTCACAAGCACTTCGTAGCCAAGGACTACCGTAACTATCCCATCGAACTTCTAAAAGCCATACATAACATCTGCTCGATGGTGGCGCCGCAATGTCCAATGCTTTCACACGAGACGGTTGTGACACTCGAGCAAACATTGCGGTCAGTAGTGAGCGAAAAAACATTTTCTGCGATAGCACTTCCGAATGTCGTTGAAGTTGCGGCAACCAAGCGCCGCATTTAAACCCCCACCCATACGAATCAAATAACTTAAACCATTTCAGGAGAAACATATGAAAACGTCACCATTACTTACCCCATCAAATCTTGCCGACTTCGGGCCGGTTGGCCCCAAGTTTCTTCGCACTCTCAATACAAAGAAGTGCTCGCCGTTTCGCGCATTGGTCGTGCCGGTGAAACAGAACGGAATCAACAACACAATTTATGAAAGCCGAGCCAGCCGAACCGTAGAGGTTTGGACCCGACCCGACAAGTCGAAGTTCTATGTTCGCAATCGCGATGGACAAATCTTCACGCTCTATCGCACAGAAGCCGCACTCAATAACGACGATGACAATCCCGACATCATTGGCCTGACTCAGCTAACGTGGCACCTCTTGGAATATATTGAGGTCGACAAACTTTCGAACGAGATATTCCAACCGGAATTGCCCGAGGCTTGTTTTGAAGATGTCGATTTCGATGACGATGACTATGACGATGAGGCCATACAGTGGGACGACGACAACCGCGAATGGCTCGCACATTCCATGTTCAATATTAAGAGTTGAGCTATCAAGTGCTACGAATTGGATTCTTCGGAATCCAATTCGAATAGCGCTGCGTCACGTGCATGCAAATAACCAGCATCGCGCAGGCGAGTGCCTACTCGCTTGAGGTTGCCCCCCATCAGCTTAATCAGATAAGCCCCCGCCAGTATTTTCCTGCGGGTATCGCGTTTTCGTTCAGCAGTGTTCGCGCGTCCACGCAACTGCTGAATGCGCGCGGCGAGTCGTGCTCGCTTCGCTTCCATTCTTTTCAACTTGGCCTGTGCTTCGTCCATCGTTCCCCCATGCATTTGTGCGCTCAATGTTGACTTTTCGCTGCGCATCGATTTACGTCAGGAGATAACAGACGAGGGACGAAAAGCAAGCCCAAAAACCCTACAAGGGCGCAGTTATATGTTGGCCAAGGCCAACATCTGCGATTCCGCGAAGCGCGGAATGGGAATTGCTCAAAGCAATCATGGCGATTTATCACCTAAGCGTTGGCGTTATCACAAGGTCGTCGGGTCGTTCCGTGACCGCCGCCGCCGCGTATCGTGCCGCCGAGCGCATCTACGATGAGCGCACGGGACTGGTATTCGACTACCGTCGAAAACAGTCTGTCGCCTGGAAGAAAATCTTCGCGCCGGCAGACGCGCCTGCTTGGACGCAGGACCGTGCCGCGCTTTACAACGCGGTGGAACTTGGCGAGAAGCGGAAGGATGCGCAGGTGGCGCGGGAGGTCGTTGTTGCGCTACCGCACGAGCTGTCCCAGGATCGACAGATCGATCTGCTGAGTCGATTCGTTCGCCGTGAGCTTGTGGCGCACGGGATGGTTGCCGATGTTTGTCTGCATGCCAAAGAGGGCAATCATCACGCTCACATTCTGCTTAGCATGCGCACCATTGGCCCCGATGGATTCGGCGCCAAACAGACCGAATGGAACCGCAAAGAATTTCTGGAAGGTCTACGTTCTGCGTGGGCCAAGCACTGCAATCGACGCTTGAGCGTCGCGGGCGCCAAGACGCGGATAGACCATCGCTCACTTCGCGCCCAGGGCATAGGGCGCCGACCGACCCTGCACGAGGGTCCGACGGTTACGGCCATGCGCCGCAGCGGGCGCACAAGTCACGTAGGCGAGATAAACCGATTGATTAACTTGGAGAACGACATGGAAAAAGAATTGCAGGGCTTGAATATGCCCGATGAACTGCCGCCAGAAGTGAAGCTAAAAACGGCTGGCGAAAATCAGCTTGAATCGCTGGACCCGGTTGACCGCTACGATATTGAAGCGGTTTGGTATCCCGACTATCGTCAGCGGATGCAGGAATTGTTCGCTGGCGAAAATATTCTCATCGGACGCGGAAGCAATTTCGGAGCGCACATGCGCGTCGTCCTGCCGCACGGCGGGGAGGTACGTGACTACGGAAAGGTCATTGTTTGTCTGAGTGGCAGCGACGCAGAAGCGGCGGTGGCAGTCAAGCTTGCGCAAGCCAAAGGTTGGAAA
>CAYSKY010000332.1:0-4506 GCA_964431425.1 uncultured Burkholderiales bacterium | reverse complement strand
CCAGAACACAGTGCAAGGCGTGCCACAAGACCGTCGCTTTTAAGGACGCACCGACGATTTGCGCCAAATGCCATGACGGCGATGACATCCACAAGCGTACCCTGGGCGGCAAGTGCGAAATCTGCCACAGCACACGCACCTGGAAGTCCTGGGACTTCGAGCACTCGCGGCAAACCAGCTACATCCTCGACGGCGCCCACACCAAAGTTGCCTGCGCGGGTTGCCATCGCAAGCCAGCGGCCGAAATCGGGGCTGCCATGCCAATGCCGGCAACAAGTTGCTTTGGTTGTCACTCCGGCGAAGACATCCATTCCGGCGGTTTCGGCTCCACCTGCGAGCGCTGTCACATCACCCGCGACTGGCGCACCCTGAAGCCGGGAATTTCCCGCGGCAAACCGGCGCCGTTGGCTCCGAAGTAGCCCTCAGGCTCTGTCGCCGTTTGGCGACAAAACACCTATTGCTTTTGGTTTGTGCCAGAGCGAAACTAGCTGTGTAAATTTTTTACACACATTCCGGATGGAATTCTTTATGACTTTGACCGCCCTGAACGACAAATTGCCCAACCTCGCCAGCAAACGCTGGTGGGCTTTGTTGCTGATGCAATTCGCGATCCTGGTGACGGGAAGTCTCGTCGTTTGCGACATGGCGGTTGCCCAAGGGGCTGCGCAGATCGACCATAGCCTCACCGGTTTTCCGCTGACGGGCGCACACGCCACCGTACGCTGCGAAAGCTGCCATCAACGCGGCGTATTCCAGGGAACCCCCAAGGACTGCAACACCTGCCATCAGCCCGGCAGCCGGTTTTCCAGTTCGACCAAAGACGGAAATCACATTCCCACCACCCAGCAGTGCGATGCTTGCCATCTCAGCAAGGCATGGACGCCTGCAACCTTTACTCACAGCGGACTGCAGCCCGGCAGTTGCGCCATGTGTCACAACGGCAGCATCGTCAAAGGCAAGCCCGCAAGCCACATAGCCACCACCGCCGCTTGCGACTCCTGCCATCGTGCCAACGCCTGGAAGCCGGCAAGCTTCAGCCACGCCGGCGTTGCGGCGGGATCCTGCGCAACGTGTCATAACGGCTCAACCGCGTCCGGCAAGAACACCAATCACGTCTCGACGACCCAACCCTGCGACACCTGCCACCGTTCGACCGGGTGGAAACCTGCCACGTTCAGCCATGCAGGCGTAAGTCCGGGAAGTTGCAATACCTGTCACAACGGCACCACCGCCTCGGGCAAAAACGCGGCGCACCTGCCAACCTCCGCCGCGTGCGACACCTGTCACCGCACCACGGGCTGGAAACCGGCAACGTTCAGTCATGGCGGTATCACCCCCGGGACCTGCGCCACTTGTCATAACGGCACGACCGCCACCGGCAAAAACGCGAATCACGTCGCAACCACCCAAGCCTGCGACACCTGTCACCGCACGACCGGCTGGAAGCCGGCTACGTTCAGCCATACCGGCATCACGCCCGGTACCTGCTCGACCTGCCACAACGGGACCAATGCCACAGGAAAGAACTCCAGCCACGTGCCAACCAGCCAGGCCTGCGACACCTGTCACCGCACCACCGGCTGGAAGCCGGCCACGTTCAGCCATACCGGCGTGACACCGGGTTCGTGCGCAACCTGCCACAACGGTTCGACAGCGACCGGGAAGACATCGAATCACATCTCCACGACGGCGGCCTGTGACACCTGCCACCGGACCTCGGGATGGAAGCCCGCGACCTTCAGCCACACAAGCGTAGCGCCGGGTGCCTGCGCGACCTGCCATAACGGCACCACCGCAACCGGAAAGACCACCAACCATGTGACCACCACCCAGGCATGCGACGCCTGCCATCGCACGACCGCGTGGAAGCCTGCAACGTTCTCGCACACCAGCGTGACACCCGGCACCTGTTCAACCTGCCACAACGGCACGACGGCCACCGGCAAAACCAACAGCCACATCGTAACCACGCAGGCCTGCGATTCCTGCCACCGCACCACGGCATGGAAACCGGCCACGTTCAGCCACACCGGCGTCACCCCGGGCACATGCGCGACCTGCCACAACGGCACCACCGCAACCGGAAAGACCACGACACACGTCCGCACCAGCCTGGCCTGTGATTCCTGCCACCGTACAACGGCGTGGAAACCGGCAACGTTCGACCACACGGGGGTCACACCAGGTGCGTGCGCCACCTGCCACAACGGCACGACGGCAACCGGCAAGACCACAACCCACATCATCACCACGCAGGCCTGTGATGCCTGCCATCGCACGACCGCCTGGAAGCCGACGACCTTCAACCATTCCAGTGTCGCTCCGGGCACCTGTGCCACTTGCCATAACGGCACCTCTGCAACCGGAAAAACCGCAACCCACCTGACAACAACGCAATCATGCGACATTTGCCACAGCACGACTGCGTGGAAGCCGGCGGTGTTTGACCACACCGGCGTGACACCCGGATCTTGCAGCACATGTCATAACGGCACCAAGGCAACCGGCAAGTCAACCAAGCATATTCCGACCGCGGCGGCCTGCGATTCCTGCCATCGAACCACGGCTTGGGCGCCCTCGACATTCGCACACAACATGGTTACCGCGACCACGTGCTCCACCTGTCATAACGGAACGATCAAGACAGGCAAGCCAACAGCACACATTACAACCAACCAGGGCTGCGAAGTCTGTCACACCACCACAGCATGGAAGCCCACCAGTTTTGCCCACCAGGGTGTTGCCGCCGGCACGTGTACTACCTGCCACAACGGCACGCAGGCTGTGAACAAGCCGACAGTGCACATTCCGACTACACAGCAGTGCGACATCTGCCACACCAAGACCGCCTGGAAACCGACCAGCTTCAGCCATACCGGCGTTGTGCCAGGCGCCTGTGCGTCCTGCCACAATGGCACCCTGGCGACAGGCAAAACAAGCACCCACCTGGCCACGACACTGGCCTGCGACTCGTGTCACCGCACCACCGCCTGGAAGCCGGCTTCATTCAGCCACACGGGCGTGGTCGCCGGCAGCTGCGCCACCTGCCATAACGGCTCGACAGCGACTGGCAAGACGCCGGCGCACATCACCACAACCCAGGCATGCGACATTTGCCACACCACCACCGCCTGGAAGCCGACATCGTTTGCGCATCAGGGGGTGACGGCTGGCAGTTGCACGACATGTCACAACGGCACAGCAGCGGTCGCCAAGCCGGCCTCGCACGCGACAACGTTGCAATGCGACAGCTGCCACACCAAGACGGCGTGGAAACCCGCAACATTCGGGCACACCGGAGTGACCGCAGGTACCTGCGCCACCTGCCACAACGGTACATTTGCTTCGGGCAAGGGCACCACTCACTTCATCACGACCCGTTCCTGCGACGCGTGCCACCGCACCACTGCATGGAAACCTGTCACGGCCTACACGCACATTTCAACTGCTTGGAAAGCCCATAACAGCGGCGTCACCTGCGCCAGCTGCCACACCACCAATAACGAAACCATCAACTGGCCGACAGCCGCCTACAAGCCCGACTGCGCGGGCTGCCACGCCAGCAAGTTCAAGGCCGGTTCACACAAGAAGATCACTTCGCCTTCGACCAATTACACCGTGGCCGAACTGAAGAACTGCGCCGGCTCGTGCCATGAGTACACCAACAACACGCTTACCACCATCAAATCGACCCGGAACAGCAAGCACAGATCGACCGATGGCGGCTTCTAGGTATTCAACAGAATCTGGATCGAAAGGTAGTAACTCATGAACAGGGGACATACCGGCCTGATGACCGGCTGGCGAATGGTATCGAGAAGCATCAGCCGAGCCGCTGCATTGATTCTGCTGTCTGTCGGACTTTGCTCCGTTGCACGCGCGGAATTGATCGACCAGATTGAAGTCAATGCTGACAACGGCGACGGCGAAATCGCCATCCGCTTCAGCACCACGGTGCAGTACCAGCGACACCAGCCTTCGTCGGCTGGCAACCTTGTCACGATCGAATTCCAGGTTACCGGCCCTCTGGAGCGTTCGGAAGGCAGGCTGCTCAACGAGTCCCGCCGACACCCAGGCAACAAGCTTGTACCGGCGTTCGAGGTCAACTACGACGGCCGCTCGGGTCTGTTGACCGTCAAATTTGCGCGCCATGTGAAATACAGTGTCGGTCAGGGCAAGGACCCGCGCAGCATTCGTCTCGTCATTCCGGGCCCCAAGACTGCTGTCAAGGCACCCGCAAAACCTGACACAAAGCAGACCGCAAAAGCGCCCGAGGTCGCCAAACCCGATTCAACGCCCGCCCCGTCAGCCGCCAGCCCCTCCGCTGCGCAACCTGCGCCAGCAGACACCACCTTTGCCAATTCGGCCGAACTGGAAAACCAGGCGGCCACGTCACTTGCCGATGCCAAGACTGCACTGAAGGAACTGCGCGTGGTCGCCGCAATCGATTTGCTGAACCGCGTTCTCAACCTGCCGCCGACCGCCGCTGCACAGGAAGCGCAGGAG
>CAYSKY010000331.1:0-4525 GCA_964431425.1 uncultured Burkholderiales bacterium | reverse complement strand
GGGCTGAGCTCAAGACCGAGCCGGAGATCCGCGCAGGCATGCAGCGCATGATGGAAACGACATGCACGCAGCTGGGCTTGCCGCCGGAGAAAGTGTTTGCCGTGTCCGCCCAGAAAGCGCTGCTGGGCCGCATCAAGGGCGACCAGGAGATGGTTGAGCGCTCTGGGATCGGCAGGCTGGAATCGTATCTCGCCAACGAAATCATTCCGATCAAGCGCCAGTTGCTGGCAAAAGCGGTGACCAACGAGATCGGCGCGATGATGGTCGCCAGCCATCGGAGTTGCAGCCAGAAGCTGGAATCGAACCAGGCGCAACTGAACGAACTGGCAGCGCTCGCGGGCAAGAGCCGCGAGCTGACCATGAAACTGTGGCAGAAAGTCAGCGAGGAAAAAGAGGCGTACAACAACGCGTTGACCGAATACAAGGTGCAGCGCACCGCCTTCAACCAGAAGCGCAATGCGCTCATGGATGTATTCAACCCGACCAAGCTGGACGTGGTCTGCTCGCGCAGCCTGCAGGCGATCAATGATTCTTGGACGACGCCGGGGCTTACGCGCGGCATGCGCGAACTGATCCGCCTCATCACCGAGGAATTCAGCAGCGTCAGCATGGCTGGCGAAGATGTACTGAGGCTGATGGAGGGCGTCTACAACACCTTCCACCAGCGGTTCAAATTTGAAAAGATGGACTTCCCGGTACTGGACTTCGACGGCCCTCGCGCCAAGCTGGCCGCGCTGGTGTTCGAGACCGAGCAGTTCTGCAAGGACCCGGTCAACATCATGATGACCGAGAAGCGTTACATGGTCCGCAAGTTCTGGCGCATGCTGGTCGACCAGGCGCGCAAGATATTCAATGAAGCACGCTCGGATACCGAGCGCTGGCTGGCGGCTGTCCCGTTGCCGCTGGAGACCCAGATCAAGGACCACAAGGCGCAACTGCAGGCGCGCCTGGATTCGCTGGCGAAGGTCAATGAGCGCGGCGGTGCCATTAATGAAGAGGTCAACAAGCTTCAGACACAGCGCAAGGACATCCAGCGGCAGATTCAGATGATTACCGCGCTGATCCTGAAAGTGCGTGACGTCGGGCCTTCAGCCGGTGCGCCGGTGGGCGACGCCACCATGCGCGTTGCTTCCCCTGCCACCGTCGCCCCGCCGGTCGCGGCAACCCCCGCTACGCCTGCATCCCAGCCGGTTGCGCCGGCAGTGGAAACACAGCCCGACTTCCTGAAGACCCAGAAGATGGTGGCGGTCAAAGACGACACCCAGGACCAGTTCATGACCACCCAGAAGCTGGACCTGAACGCGATGGCCAGAAAGTAGCGACCGCCCCCTCGGACGGGGCAGCGCTAGACGAGGATGACGTCGTACTGTTCCTGCGTGTAGGACGTTTCCACCGACAGTGAAATCGGCTTCTTGATGAAGTCTTCCAACATGGTCAGGCTCTGCGATTCCTCGTCCAGGAATCGGTCGATGACCGATTGCGAGGCCAGGATGCGGAACTCACGGGTCTCAAACTGGCGTGCCGAGCGCATGATCTCGCGCAGGATTTCATAGCAGACTGTCTGTGCGGATTTGATCTCGCCGCGACCATTGCAGGTCGGGCAGGACTCACACAGCACATGCGCCAGGCTCTCGCGGGTGCGTTTGCGCGTCATCTCCACCAGACCGAGTTGCGTGAAACCGTTGACCGTGATGCGGGTACGATCGCGCGACAGCGACTTGTTGAACTCGGTCAGCACCGCGTTGCGATGCTCGTCATTGTCCATGTCGATGAAGTCGACAATGATGATGCCGCCAAGATTTCGCAACCGCAGCTGCCGCGCGATGGCCTGCGTCGCCTCCAGGTTGGTCTTGAATATCGTGTCATCAAAACTGCGGCCGGAAACAAAAGCGCCGGTGTTCACGTCCACCGTGGTCAGGGCTTCGGTCTGGTCGATGATCACATAGCCGCCTGACTTGAGGTCAACGCGGCGCTCCAGCGCGCGTTCAATTTCATCCTCCGCGGCGAACAGGTCGAACAAGGGCCGCTCGCCGCTGTAGTGCTCCAGCACCGACAGCGAGGCACGCATGTAGCGTTCGGCAAAATTCACCATTCGCGCGTAGGTTTCGCGCGAATCCACCACGATGCGCTCGGTTTCCTTGGAGACCAGGTCACGCAGCACGCGCAGCGCCAGGTCCAGGTCCTGATAGAGCAACATTTGGGGCGGTGCGGTCTTGGCGGTTTCGGTGATGCCGCGCCAGAGCTTCACCAGATACTCGATGTCGGCAGTCAGTTCCTCGTCGGTCGCCGCCTCCGCCACTGTTCGCACAATGAAGCCGCCGTCGGCACCCTCAGGCAGCAGTTGATGCACACGTTCGCGCAGGTGCTCGCGCTCGGCTTCATCCTCGATGCGCTGGGAAATGCCGATGTGCTGGTCGCCCGGCAGATAAACCAGCAGGCGCCCGGCGATGGAAATCTGTGTGGACAGGCGAGCGCCTTTGCTGCCGATCGGGTCCTTGATGACCTGAACCACCAGGGTCTGGCCCTCATGCAACAGCTTCTCAATGGGCTTTTGCTCACCACTGTTGTAGGATGACAAGAAGTCCGCTACATGCAGGAACGCCGCGCTGCTCAGGCCGATTACGAAGAAGGCCGATTGCATGCCCCGCAGCACGAGACCGACGCGCCCAAGGTAAATATTGCCCACCAACCCGCGGTTGGAGGTGCGCTCGACGTGCAACTCCTGCACGGCCCCCAGTTCCATCACGGCGACCCGGGTTTCCTGCGGCGTGACGTTGATGAGGATTTGCTCGTTCAAAGAAGTTTCTCTCGGCACCGGCCATCCGGCCGTGCAGTCCAATACATGGGAATAATCGTCCGCCGTCGATTACGGCGCGGCTGTGGCCCCTAGAGGGGCACGCCGCATTGTCTCAGCAGAGTCGCCGTCTCGTAAAGCGGCAATCCCATGACCCCGGAATAGCTGCCGGAAAGTTTGGCGATGAACTTGGCGGCGATGCCCTGCACCGCGTAGGCGCCAGCCTTGTCCATGGGTTCACCGGTTTCCACGTACCGGCGGATTTCGTCCTCACTCAGGGGAGCAAAGGTGACAAAGCTGGTGGTCAGCACCTGCTTCACCTCATCGCCGACCGCCACTGCCACTGCCGTCAGCACCTGGTGAGATTCGCCGGACAGCTTGCCGAGCATGCGGATGGCGTCCGCCTTGTCCACCGGCTTGCCGAGGATGTTCCCGTCCAGGGTGACCGTGGTGTCAGCGGTCAGGATGGGCCTCACCGGCAGGCGGCGCTGCCGCATAACCTGCATCGCCATGTCCGATTTGAGGCGGACAATGCGCTCCACATAGGTGTGCGCAGTCTCATGGGGGAGCGGGGATTCGTCGACGTCGATGCGCGGCGCCTGCTCGCGCATCATCAGCAGCTCGTAATGCACGCCGATCTGTTTGAGCAGTTCACGCCGTCGCGGGCTCTTTGAAGCAAGATAAATGATGTCGGTGGGCAGCATGTCGCTATTTTATTCCCGATGGTAGGGGTGGTTGTTCAACAGCGACCATGCACGGTACAACTGCTCGGCCAGCATGACCCGCACCATGCCGTGGGGCAGTGTGCAACCGGACAATGCCACGGTGCGACGCGCCGATTTTTTCACTTCTGGCGCAAGACCATCGGCACTGCCGATGATGAAACAGGGGCTGGTGCCGTCGGCCATCCATTGGCGCAGCCAACCGGCCAGCATCGTCGTGGTCAGCGTGGTGCCGCGCTCATCGAGCACGATGCGTTCCGCGCTGCGTGGCACCGCAGCGCCGATGCGCACTGCTTCAAGGGCAAGAATCTTTTCGATGGATTTGGACGCCCGGTCCTCGGGCTTGAGGTCGATCAGGTCGATGCGCGCTTCCGGTGGCATGCGTTTCGCATAGTCGTCAAAGCCGGACTGCACCCAGGCCGGCATGCGGTGGCCGAGGGCAACGATGCTGAGCTTCATACCGGACCCGGCGACAGCTCAAAGCGGCAAACTCCAGCACTGGCGCGCCTTCTGGCGGCAAAATGCCCGGAAAGGCGCGCCAATGCTGGATTCTGCTCCGGCCGTACTTGCGGCAAAGGGATCAATCCGCCGCGGCTTTGCGTTTGCGGGCGGCAGGCTTCTTCGCAACCGCCTTCTTGGCGACGATCTTTGCGGTCGTGCCTGTCTTGGCAGCAGTGGCTGACTTGGTCGTGGTGCTGCGCTTTCGCGTCGCCGGTGTTTTTCCGGCGGCGGGTTTCTTGGCGACCTTCGCGGTTGCGGTCTTGGACTTGGTCACAGTCTTGCCGCTCGCAGCCGCCCGTTTTTTCACGGGCGTTTTGGCCGGCTTTTCTTCATCGGCTTTGGGGGCCGCCCGGGCACGCGGCGGCTTGGGAAATTCCACCTTGCCCTCGCCCCAAAGTTCCTCAAGCTTGTAATGATCACGCACCGCAGGCTGCATGATGTGCACCACCACGTCGCCGCAATCGACCAGCACCCACTCGCCGGACGCTTCGCCTTCGGTGCCATAGAT
>CAYSKY010000330.1:0-4531 GCA_964431425.1 uncultured Burkholderiales bacterium | reverse complement strand
ATCCTGCGGACGCCGGGTGCCCGCGGCGATCCTGTTGAGGTCCAGTGTGGATGTATTGCTGGCCAATATGGCGCCGGGCTTGGCGACCTCGTCCATGCGCGCAAACACCTGCTGCTTCACGCCCATGTCTTCAAACACCGCTTCGATGATGAGGTCCGCTTTTGAAACGTCCTGGTACGACAGCGTGGGTGTCAACAAGGCCATTCGCTGCGCAAATTTTTCTTCCGTAAGGCGACCTTTCTTCACCGTGTTCTCATAGTTGCGGCGGATGGTCGCCACACCGCGATCGAGCGCCTCCTGCTGCATTTCCAGCAGCGTCACCGCTATGCCGGCATTGAGAAAATTCATGGTGATGCCGCCGCCCATGGTGCCGGCGCCGATCACCGCCACCGACCGGATTTCGCGCACCGGTGTGCTTTCCGGAATATCCGGAATCTTGCCGGCCGCGCGCTCGGCAAAAAATGCGTGCCGCAAGGCAGCCGACTCGGGCGTCGCCATCAGCTGCAGGAAGGACTCAAACTCGAAGGCCAAGCCGGCGTCGATATCGCGCAGCACCGCCGCCTCAACTGTGTCCACGCATTTGAGCGGCGCGGGAAAGCCCTTGCTGGCGGCACCCACCTTGCTGCGAACGGCGGCGAAATAAGCGGCCGGGTCCGGCAGCGCCGCCGCCCGGTCGCGGATGCGCGGCAACTGCCCCGCCTGCGCGACATCGTTGGCGAAGGCCAGCACGCCGGCCAGAAAATCACCGTTGATGAGTTGGTCTATCGCACCGGCCTTGGCCAGCATTTCGGCTTTGACGGGTTCGCCCGTGGTGATCATTTGCAGCGCCAGGTCCACCCCGGCCACCCTCGGCAGGCGCTGCGTGCCGCCGGCACCGGGCAGCAGGCCGATCTTCACTTCGGGCAAGCCGATCAACACACCAGGCGCCGCCACGCGAAAGTGACACCCCAGCGATATCTCGGTCCCGCCGCCCATGCACACGCCATTGATGGCAGCGATAACCGGCTTGCCGGATTTCTCGCACCAAGCGATGAGCTCATGCAGGTTGGGCGACTGCATGGCCACCGGTTTGCCGAACTCGCGGATATCAGCGCCGCCGGTGAACACCCCGCTGCCGCCGGTGATGACAACGGCGCGGACGGCGTTATCAGCCTGTGCCCTTTCCAAGCCGGCCTGCAGCGCCTGTCGCGTGGCGAGCCCGAGGCTGTTGATGGGCGGATTGTCGAGCGTAAGTACGGCTACGCTGCCGTGAATCTGGAATTGAACGCTCATGGGGTTTCCGGATGAATCGGTAGCGGGATGGGCAGGCGTGAGGAAATGGCGGGCGGCTAGTGACGGGGCTTGCGCGGCATGCGGGTGAAGACGCGGTCATATAGCCAATTGGGGACAATGCGCAGGATCCGCCCGGCGACGCCCATGGTCCAGGGAATCACGGTGAAGCTGGTGCGCGCATCGATTGCGCGCGCAAATCGGATCACGGCTTCGTCCACGTCGATCAGGAACGGCATCTTGAATTTGTTCACCGCCGTCATCGGTGTCTTGATGTAACCCGGGCAGATGGTCACGACCGACACACCGGTGCCGCGCAACTCCACCCGCAGTGACTCGCAATACTTGATGGCTGCCGCCTTGGACGCCGAGTAGGCGCCGCCGCCCGGTATGCCACGAAAGCCCGCCACGCTGGCAATGCCCGTCAGCGTGCCGCGACCGGCCTTTCGCATCGGCTCGACGAACGAATGGAAGGTGTTCACCATCCCCATGACGTTGATGTCAAAGATGTCCTGGAACGCCTGAAGATCATCCTCGATCTCGGTCAGCGTGCCACGGGAAACGCCGGCGTTGGCAATGACAATATCCGGCACGCCGTGGCGCGCCATGAAGTCTTTGGCGGCCTGTTTGAGTGCGGCAGCATCCCGCACATCGGCAATGTAGATTTCAGGCGCCGGCACCAGTTCGGCCCGCAGTTTGTCGAGCAATTCACGGCGGCGCGCCACCAGCCCCAGTTGCACACCCTGGCGGGCGTAATGGCGCGCCAATGATTCGCCGATACCCGATGAAGCACCGGTAATGAAAACAGTTGTCATGCAGGCATTCTACGCAAGCACGGGCACCGGAAAAGAATCGGGCCGGTCACGGCCGGCCCGATGTCTTGCTGCAAGTTGGAACCTACTTCTTGGCCGGCGCAGCGGCGGGCTTGGCGGCGGGGGTCGCAGCGGGCGCGGCCGCGGCCTTCATCTTGGCGCGGGTTTGCTCGATCAACTGATCGGCATTAGCGAGCATGCGCTCGGTGCTGCCGGTTTGTTCCAGCAGATAGCGTCCGTCTACTACCAGCATCGGGGTGGCATTGATCTTGTATGCGGAAGTCAGATTACGTGCGCGGTTGATCTTGTTCTGCACCGAGAACGACTTCTGCATTTCCTCGTATTTCTTCGGATCCACGCCCTGCTTTTCCAGCCACTTGTTGAGCGTGGCGGGGCTCCCCAGCATCACGTTTTCCACATTGGCGGCGTCGAAAATCTTCTGATGCAGCTTTTCCTGAAGGCCCATGGCCTCCAACGTGTAAAACAGCGGGATGCTGTCGATGCCGCGCACCGCGAATGCAGCCGGAATGCGCCTGACCTTCACGTCCGGCGCCTGCTTGCCGGCCCACTCATTGAGTTTCGGCTCGAGGTGCGCGCAATGGATACAGCCGTAGGCAAAAAACTCCAGCACTTCCACCTTGCCGTCGTTTTCCACCGGTTGCGGCGGTGCCAGCGGTGTGATGTCGCGTTGGGATTGCGCAATGGCGGCACCGATGGCCAGCGCCGCCACCAGGGCGGCGAAGCGGGAAGCAATGTTCGAAAATGTCATGGGTTGTCCTGTGTTGATGGGTTTGTTCTCAGTCGGTGCCTTTGACAACGGCGGCACCGATTCCGCTTTGGGACAGCACGGTCTTGATTCTGTTCACTTCATCAAGACTCTTGTAGGGCCCGAGCCGTACCCGGTATAACGTGCCCTTCTCGGGCAAGTTGACCGGCCTCACCGACGCCTCGAATCCGGCAAACGCGACTTTGGCGCGCATGTTTTCGGCGTCGGTCTGGTTCTGGAACGCGCCGGCTTGCAGCATGAAGACCTCCGTGCTGGCCGGCTTGATCTCCGGTTTGGCGTGCGGTTCGGGTTTGGCGGGGGTCGGCGGCGCAACGGCTTTATCGGCACGCAGCTCGACTTTGGTCGACTTGTCGGCTTTGTCGGCAATTTTCTCGGGCGCTTTGTCGACCGCCTTGTCCGCTCCTTTGTCGCCGCCTTTTTCGCCCGGCAGAATCTGATAAAAGTCGAAGCGCGGCTTGTCGCCTTCTGTCTTGGCCGCTGCGACCGGCGCGCCCGGTTTGGCGGGCATGGTAGGCAGCGCGTCCACCGGGCGCTCTTTCTCTACAAATGGCGTGCTGGCACGGTTGAGCCAGATGGCCAAGCCCAGCGCCAGGCCGACGCCCATCAGCAAACCGATGATGATGCCGGCGAACAGCGGATTGATGCCGCGCTTTCCGGCGCCGCCACGCGCGCCTTTGGGGGCCATGTCGATGCCACCGCGTGGTGGCAGGGGCGGCGCGCCGCGTGCCATGCCTACATCTTCTCCGGCGCGGATACGCCGAGTACGGCCAGGCCGTTCTTCAGCACCTGACGGGTCGCCAGGATCAATGCCAGACGCGCGAGCTTCACGGATTCATCCTCAACCAGGAATTTCTCGGCATTGTAGTAGCTGTGCAAGCGCGCGGCGAGTTCGCCCAGATACACGCACACAGTGTGCGGCGCCAGTTCGCGCGCGGCGCTGGCAAGCTGCTCGGGAAAGTCAGCCAGTGCGCGCAGGAGGTCGGATTCATATTTGTTGGTGAGCGGAGACAAATCGGCATCCTGCAACACTGACAGGTTTCCGCCCCACTGGTTCAACACGCTGCAGATGCGTGCATGGGCGTATTGAACGTAATACACCGGGTTGTCTTCCGAACGGCTCTTGGCGAGGTCGATGTCAAAGGTCAGCTGCGAGTCCGACTTGCGCATCACGAAGAAATAGCGCGTGGCATCGCGGCCGACTTCATCGATCAGGTCGCGCAGGGTCACGTAACTGCCGGCGCGCTTGGAAATCTTCACTTCCTCGCCACCGCGCATGACGGTGATCATCTGGTGCAGCACGTAGTCCGGGTAGCCGGGCGGCACGCCCATTTCCATGGCCTGCAGGCCTGCTTTCACACGTGCCAGCGAGCCGTGGTGATCCGCCCCCAGTTCGGTGATCGCGCGCACGAACCCGCGCTCCCACTTGGTGACGTGATAGGCCACATCCGGCAAGAAGTAGGTGAACGTACCGTCAGACTTGCGCATGACGCGGTCCTTGTCGTCACCGTACTCGGTGCTCTTCAGCCAGAGCGCGCCGTCCTTCTCGTAGGTATGCCCCTTTTCCACCAACTGCGCGATGGTCTTTTCAACAAGTCCGCCGCTATAGAGAGAAGACTCGAGGTAGTACTGGTTGAACTGGACATCGAAGGCCTTCAGGTCCAGG
>CAYSKY010000329.1:1820-4554 GCA_964431425.1 uncultured Burkholderiales bacterium | reverse complement strand
GGACCATGGTGTGCAGATATTTCATTCTGGGGCTCGGTGGAAATGTCGTCGGAGTTCCGCTGGCATTGAAGGCTTGCGGGTGAGAGTTTAGCTGTTGCAGGTGCATTTCGAGCCGGCGAATACCGGTTCTTTGCGTTATCGCAAAAGCCGGCGCCGGGCACCGGAATCGTCCAATACGTCGTTTTTGCTCCGTTCTAGAATGGCCGCAAAGCCGCACCGGTGCTAGAGTTTGGCAGTTTCGCAAACGGGGGTGGCATGGTCTGGCGCGGTACGTTCAGTGAGAAAACCGGATTGCCGGCCGAGGCGTCGGCGGCATTCCAGCGGGATGGCGTCATCGTCATTGAGGATTTCGTGCCGTCGGCGCAGTGTGTGGCGCTGCGGCGGCGCGCCTTGGAACTGGTGGACGAGGTCGGTCCATCCTCCCCGGGAACGGTTTTTTCCACGCGCGACAACCGCCACGCCAGGGACCGTTACTTCGAAGAGTCCGCCAACGGCATCGGGGCCTTCTTTGAGGAGGGCGCGTTTGACGCGGAGGGCAACCTGCAGGTGCCCCTGGCCCGGGCGATCAACAAGCTTGGCCACGCCATGCACGATCTGGATCCGGTATTTGATGCGTTTTCGCATGGCGAGCGCCTGCAACGGGTGGCCGATGGTGTCGGGCTGATTGATCCCTTGGTCGTTCAGTCCATGTACATCTTCAAGCAGCCCGGCATCGGTGGAGAGGTGGTATGCCACCAGGATTCCACATTCCTGTATACCGAACCGGAATCGGTCATCGGTTTCTGGTTTGCCATTGAGGACGCCCACCGCGGCAACGGGTGCCTGGGCGGGCTGCCGGGAGAGCATGCCAAGGGCTTGCGCGACCTGCACCGTCGCATGCCCGATGGCTCCTTGCAAATGCATCGGCTGCAGCCGGCGGTTCAATGGGATATGTCGAAGCTGGAATGGCTCGAAGCGCGGCAGGGCACGCTGGTGGTTTTCAACGGTACGTTTCCACACCTGTCCGAGGCCAACACCTCTGCCGAGTCGCGGCACGCCTATACCCTGCATGCCGTGAGCGGGCGGGCGCAATACACGGCGGACAACTGGATTCAGCGCCCGGCCTCGCTGGGCATGCCGTTTCGCGGCTTCGACTAGACGCCGGGCGCAGGTGCGCCGGATATAATGACGTACACGTTCAGACGGGCACCCGCGCGCGCCACAAGCGCCGCATAAAAATCGCTGCACAGCAGCAAAGCCCGCGCGACATTCCCACTCAAGGAGAATTACAAGATGGCTTCCGCCCTCAAGAAAGTGGCCGTGCTCGGCCTCGGCAAAGTTGGCAGTCTGGTGGGCACGCTGCTCACACGTTCGGGTTTCACCGTCACCGGCTTCGACGCCAACCCGCCCGCAGGCCTGCCGTTCGATTGCCGCACGCTGGATGTGGCCGACCTCGCGGCGCTGAAGCCGTTGCTGACCGGGATGGACGGGGTGATTTCCTGCCTGCCGTTTCACCTCAACGTCGGTGTGGCGCGGATTGCCCACGACAACGGCATGCACTATTTCGATCTCACCGAGGATGTGCCGACCACCAAGGCCATCCTCGAAATGTCCGCGACCGCCAAAGGCGTAATGGCGCCGCAATGCGGCCTCGCGCCGGGCTTTATCGGCATTGTGGGGGCAGATCTGGCCGGTCACTTTGACGTGCTACGGTCGATCGAACTGCGGGTGGGGGCGCTGCCGCAGCATCCGCGCGGCAAGTTGGGGTACGCACTGAACTGGTCGCCGGAAGGGGTGATCAACGAATACATCAATGACTGCGAAGTCATCCGCAACGGCAAGCCGCAGATGGTGCCTGCCCTCGAGGGTCTGGAGATGATCCTGGTGCACGGGTTGGTGCTTGAGGCATTCACCACCTCGGGCGGGCTGGGCACCATGTGCGAAACCTACTTCGGAAAAGTACAGGAACTCAATTACAAAACCATGCGCTACCCGGGCCATTGCGAGCTGATGCGCTTTCTGCTCAACGAACTGTATCTGCGCGATGAGCGTGAATTGGCCAACCGCCTGCTCAAGAACGCGTTGCCGGCGGTGGACGAAGACGTGGTGTTCGTCCACGCGGCCGTGGAAGGCCAGAAGGACGGCCGGCTGTCACGCGAGGAGTATGTGCGCGCCTATCCGGCCATGGAACTGGATGGCCGCAACTGGCGGGCGATTTCCTGGACCACGGCCGCGAGTCTCTGCGCGGTGGTGGAAATGGTGGCGGGCGGTTCACTGCCGGGGCGCGGCTTCATCAAGCAGGAAGAGATCCCCTTCGATAAATTTCTGGCCACACAGAACGGCAACATTTACATCAAGGCCGAGAGTGTGTCGGGCGGAGCCACCTTCAAGGCATGATGCTTCGCCGCCGTGCCGGCGAACTGCACAAAAGAAAAGGGCACCCGAGGGTGCCCTTTTGCAATTTCCGGTCTTGGGGAGCAGGTAACCCTGCGTCAATTTGCTATCGACTTTCCCCGCGGGAGACATGTGTCCCAGACCAGAGGTCCTAGGAGTGCGCCTAGTATTTGTCCATGTACTTCCTGCTGCCTGCTCTTCTCAGGTGCCGCGTTGCGCTGCGACAGGCGAATAGTGCCTGTGCACTTCTGCAGGGGCTGTGCGCTGTTGCACAATATCGGCGGTTGTCACACGATTTAACAAAATGGCCGCCAGGGGCGGCCGCGGCAACCAGCCGGCTGAACTCGGGCAGGATCAGATC
>CAYSKY010000329.1:0-1810 GCA_964431425.1 uncultured Burkholderiales bacterium | reverse complement strand
GCAGGTGAATGCGCGCGACGTCGTCGAGCACTGGG
The DNA here is from genome assembly GCA_964431425.1 of uncultured Burkholderiales bacterium. Taxonomy (GTDB): domain Bacteria; phylum Pseudomonadota; class Gammaproteobacteria; order Burkholderiales; family Usitatibacteraceae; genus UKL13-2. Next base: position 1,775 of record CAYSKY010000329.1, on the reverse strand, counting down.
CCCGCCGGGGGCGCCCGCGGCTGCCTACCTCGCAAGGTGTGCAGGGCGACGCAGTTTATGTCAATGTGGATGGCACTGGCCTTAACCAAAATACTTTCCCGTTCCGTTGATACCGGCGATATGAAGGTGCCAAGACTTCCCAACATTGCCACGCGCCGCGTCACCATTGCCGGCGTTGTGTTGTTGCTGGCTGTCGGCGTCACTCTGCTCGCGTGGTATGTCACCAGTCTTTCCCAGCGCAACGCGGCGACGCGTTCGTTCGAGGAGCAGGCGTTGCGTGTCGAACAACAGATTTACGACCGGATGCGCGGTTACGAGCAGGTGCTGCGCAGCGGCGCCGCGCTGTTTGCGGCTTCACCTGAAATCTCCCGGCAGGAGTGGGTGCAATACGTCGAAGGCAGCCGGCTGCAGGACATTTATCCGGGTGTGCAGGGATTGCATTTTGCGGCGCGGGTGGCGGATGCTGATCTCGCCGGGCATTTGGCGAAAATGCGCCGTGAAGCAGCTGCAGGCTATGCGGTGCGCCCGACCGGCGTGCGGCCCGAGTATTACCCGGTTGTCTGGCCGGCGCCGGTCAACGAGCGCAATCTCCGGGCGCAAGGCTTTGATCTGGCCGCTGAACCGGTGCGACGCGAAGCCATGGAGCGTGCCCGTGACACGGGCCTGCCCGCGCTGAGCGGCAAGGTGGCGCTGATCGGCGACGTTGCAAATCCGGTGCCCGGCTTCGTTTACTTCCAGGCCATTTATGCCAAGGGACGGCCACTCGCCACCACCGAAGAACGGCGGCGCGCCATCATCGGTTTTGTCTTCTGTCCGTTCCGCGTCGCCGACCTTATGCAGGGCGTGATCGGCAAGGAGCGCGACGTTCTCGATACTGAGGTGTACGACGGCGGCGTGCCCACGGCATCCGGCTTGATGTATGACGATGACGGGGTCGCACATGCCCTGGAGCCCGGCCTGCGGCCAGCGCATTGGTGGCAACGCCAGGTCAGGCATGGCGGGCGGACCTGGACCCTTCACTTCGAGGCCTCACCGGGCTATCTCCGTCAGATCGACAGTCCGACGCCGCGCTGGCTGTTGTTTGGTGGGCTGCTGATTTCGGTGTTGATCACCGCGCTGGTCTGGCGCCTGCTGACGTCGGAAGAGGTGGCCTTGGCTGCGTCGTTGCATGACGGCCTCACCGGCCTGCACAACCGCCGCTTCCTGGAAGCCAGTCTCAAGCGGGAGGAAGAACGGGCCCGGCGAAACAAGACCTCGGTGGCAATCGTCCAGCTAGACCTCGATCACTTCAAGAGGCTCAATGATGCTTACGGTCATGCAGCCGGTGACGAAGTGCTGCGCTGCGTGGGCGAGGTGTTACGCGCCGCGACCCGCGGCGAGGATATCGTCTGCCGCTACGGGGGGGAAGAGTTCACGCTCATCCTGCCGGGTGCCACGGTGGAAAACGCCCTTGGCCGTGCCAATACCATTGCCCGCCACATATTCGGGCTCCGCATGAAGCTGGCCGACGAACCATTGCCGAGCGTGACGGTGTCAGGGGGCGTGGCGGTATTCCCGCGCGACGGACTGACGCTGCGCGAGACACTGCGCCGCGCGGATCATGCGCTGCTGCGGGCCAAACGCGACGGTCGTTCGCGCATTCTGGAAGCACAGCTGGACGATCCCACGACAACAATTAACTAGAAAGCCCCGGCATCCAATGTGCGCAGGCACATTGGACGAAACCCCGGTGCTGTCCCACCACCCGCCCTGCATGGCGGGTGGTGGGACAGCAC
>CAYSKY010000328.1:1976-4579 GCA_964431425.1 uncultured Burkholderiales bacterium | reverse complement strand
GGCCGAGACCATCGCCGGGCAGAAGCCGCATGTGGACTTCAACACCATTCCGTGGATCATCTACACCTCGCCCGAAGTGGCCTGGGTGGGCAAGACCGAGCAGCAATGCAGGGCCGAGGGGATCGCGGTCAAGACCGGTCAGTTCCCGTTCATGGCCAACGGCCGTGCGCTGGGGCAGGGCGAAGCCGGCGGCTTTGTTAAGCTCATCGCCGATGCCAATACCGACCGCATTTTGGGCGGCCATGTGATCCACGCGCATGCCTCGGAACTGGTGCAGGAAATCGTCACGGCCATGGAATTCAAGGCGGCGGCCGAAGACATCGCTCGCATCGTGCACGGGCACCCGACACTTTCTGAAGTGGTGCGCGAAGCGGCGCTGGCGGTGGACAAACGTACGCTCAACATGTGAGCGTGCTTCCGCTGAAAACGATGAATGCCACAAACTCCAGCACTGGCGCGGCTTCCGGGGCAAAAATGCCCGGAAAGGCGCGCCAATGCTTGAGTTTGCAAGTCTGGTGAATTTGCCCGGCGCATTGACGACATGAACGCACACGCCCATTCCGAGGAACTGCCCAATATCACCGGTGAGTCGGGTGACGCGGACAAGATTGAAGCGTCGAGCCCGCTGGAGTGGTACTGGAAGTTTTCGCAGCAATCCGATTTCGAAGCCGACACCGCGCAGTTGGAAGTGCTCAAGCATTTGGAGCGCCTGCACGACGATCTGGAGAAATACCGCCAATACCGGCAGGGTCCGGTAAACCGGCTCGTCACCAACTTTGGCGGGGGCAAGAAGCCGCCGCGCGGCCTCTACATCTGGGGCGGCGTGGGGCGCGGCAAGTCGCTGATGATGGATGCGTTCGTCAATGTCTCCACGTTGAAGCGCAAACGCCGCGTCCACTTCCACGAATTCATGCGCGAGATCCACGCCGAGATGCAAAAGCATTCGGGCGAAGCAGATCCGCTGGAGCCGGTCTCCGCCAAGATCGCCAAGCAACTGCGACTGTTGTGCTTTGACGAGTTTCACGTCAGCGACATCGCCGATGCCATGATCCTCGGCCGGCTGCTGGACCTGCTCACCGCGCAGGGCGTGGTGCTGGTCATGACGTCGAACTACCAGCCCGATGACCTGTACCCCAACGGCTTGCAGCGCTCGCGTTTCCTGCCTGCCATTGAATTGTTGAAGACCGAACTCGATGTGATCGAGATTTCCGGCAACCGCGATCATCGCCGCCGCATCCTGGAGTCCATTCCGGTGTATTACTCGCCGCTGTCCGACCACGCGGAACTGTCGCTGGCGCGCGCTTTCGAAGCGATGTCCAAGGCCTCCCACTCGCAGCACGGTCACATCAAGGTTGGCTCGCGCGAACTGGCCTTCATCCGCCGCGCCAAGGGCGTGCTGTGGTGCCAGTTCGAGGAGTTGTGCGTGAAGGCGCGTTCGCAGGTGGACTATCTGGAGATCGCGGGGGCGTATCACACCGTTCTGATTTCCGGCATTCCGCAACTGCACGCACGTAACCGCGCCGACGTGGTGCGGCGCCTGACCTGGCTGGTGGACGTGTTCTACGACCAGCGCGTGAAGCTGATCTGCTCGGCCGAGGTCGGCCCGGAGTGGCTGGTGATCGACGAGCGCGTTGAAAGCAGTGTGGCCGCCAGCACCGGCGGTCGGTCAGGCGGGGACGCCACGCTGATGGTCTCGGCCGAGTTCGCGCGCACCGCGTCGCGGCTGAAGGAAATGCAGTCGCGCGAATACTTCTCGCGCAAGCACGCTTCCGCGGAAGACCCGCGGGTACTGGTACAGTCCTGACATGAATGCAAAGATGATGCGCAAACTTCTTCCCGCCATCATCGCCGCGTTGTTGCTCGCGGCACTGCCGGTGCGGGCTGCCACCAACTATCAGGACATGTGGTGGGTCCCTTCCGAGAGCGGTTGGGGCGTCAACGTCGCCCAGCAGGGCAACACCATGTTTGCCACCTGGTTCGTCTACGGCGCCAGCCGCCAGCCGTTATGGCTGGTGATGTCAAATGCACAACGATCGGGTGCCGCCGGTAACACCTTCACAGGCGCCCTGTTCCAGACCGTGGGTACGCCGTTCTCGCAGCTGCCGTTTGCGCCTCTGACGGCGGGCGACGTGACTCAAGTTGGCACGGCCACTTTCACTTTTTCGGATGCCAAGTCCGGATCGTTGAGCTATACGGTCAATGGCGCGCAGGTGGTCAAGCAGATCACCCGCCAGCCGCTGGAAAACGTGAGCCTTGCGGGTACCTACGGCGGCGGCGTTTTCCGAAGCGCCAGCGGCTGTACGACGCCCGCACTCAACGGCAGCAGCAGCGGCACCAGCCTGATCCAGATTGCGCATACCGCAGGCGCCGGTTCGGTCACCATCACTGAAGTCGGCGGATTCGGCTGCCGCTTCACCGGCAGCCTGACCCAGTACGGCTCCAACTTTGAAGGCAGCGGCACCTACCAGTGCGCCGCCGATGCCCTGCTCAACGGCAACTGGACGGCCACCGAAGGCAGTGGCGGCGAAGCGACATTTGCGCTCAAGCTGAGCCTGCGGCCGCTCAACGACACCTGCACCGTCAGCGGCAGCATCGCGGTGAAC
>CAYSKY010000328.1:0-1966 GCA_964431425.1 uncultured Burkholderiales bacterium | reverse complement strand
TTCCGCGCTTCCCGGAGAACCCCAGGGGTACGTTCAAGGGCATCCTGCTCAACAAGTCCGACGCCGGCTTCAATGCCTCGCTGGCGGACATCGACGATACGCAACTGCCGGCCGAGGGCGACGTCACGGTCGCGATCGCGTACTCGACCATCAACTACAAGGATGGCCTTGCCATCACCAACAAATCACCGGTGGTACGCAAGTGGCCCATGGTGGCTGGCATCGATGGTGCGGGTGTGGTGGCCGAAAGCACGCATCCGGGCTGGAAGGCCGGCGACAAGGTGGTGCTGACCGGATACGGCGTCGGTGAGACCCATTGGGGATGCCTGGCCGAGAAGGCGAAGCTCAAAGGTGATTGGCTGGTCCCGCTGCCACTCGCATTCAGCGCACGCCAGGCCATGGCCATCGGCACGGCAGGCTTCACCGCGATGCTGGCCGTACTGGCGCTGGCGCGTCACGGCCTCACGCCCGACCGCGGCGAGGTGCTCGTCACCGGTGCCTCGGGTGGTGTGGGCAGCGTCGCCGTCACGCTGCTGGCTTCGCGCGGTTACAAGGTAGTGGCGTCCACCGGGCGCATGCAGGAAGCCGACTACCTGAAATCGCTGGGCGCCGTGGAGGTCATTGACCGGGCTGCCCTGGCCGCACCCGGCAAGCCGCTGCAAAAGGAACGCTGGGCCGGCGTGGTCGATTCGGTCGGTTCGCACACGCTGGCCAACACGCTGGCGCAGTGCCAGTACAACGCTGTGGTGGCCGCCTGCGGTCTGGCGCAGGGCATGGATCTGCCTTCGACCGTGGCGCCTTTCATCCTGCGTGGTGTGACACTGGCGGGGATCGACAGTGTCTACGCGGGGGTCGCGAGACGGCGCGAGGCCTGGGACCATCTGGCGCGCGAGTTGGACAAGTCATAGCTTGACGCACTGTCCACCGAGATCGGCCTGTCGGAGGTCATTGCCCGTGCGCCCGATATCCTGGCCGGACAGGTGCGCGGCCGGCTGGTGGTGGATGTGCGCCGTTGATTCCTTTGTTTGCCACATCGAGAAAGCTGCCCATGTTGCTACGTACCCTGCTGTTCCTGCTCGTCGCGTTCGCCTGCCAGGTGCAGGCGCAATCGTTCCCGACCAAGCCAATCAAGCTGCTGGTCGGCGTCACACCCGGCGGCACCACGGATACCCTGGCCCGCTTTCTCGCCCAGGAAATGACACGCGAGCTTGGACAGCCGGTGATAGTCGAGAACCGTGCCGGTGCCGGCGGCAACATCGCGGCCGAAGCGGTTGCCAAGAGCCCCGCCGACGGCTATACGCTGCTGTTTTGCAACACCAGCCACAGCGTCAATCCCGGGCTGTATGGCGACAAACTTGGTTTTGATGCGGTCAAGGATTTCACCCCCATCACGCAAGTCTCCACGGGGCCGGCCGTGCTGGTGGCCAGCAACAATTTCCCCGGCAAGGATGCGAAAGACGTCATCGCGCTCGCGAAGGCCTCGCCCGGCAAACTCAATTTCGCCATCGGCGGCCTGGGTACCTCCATCCACATGGCAGGCGAGTTGTTCAAAAGCATGGCAGGCATCGATGTGGTCAACGTGCCTTACAAAGGCAGTTCGCCCGCGCTCACCGATGTCATGGCCGGACAGATCGAGCTGATGTTTGCCCCGGTCATCAACGCGGTCCCGCAGATCAAGGCCGGCAAGGTCAAGGCATTGGGAGTGACCAGCACCACGCCGGTGCCGGCGCTGCCCGGCGTTCCTGTGATCGCGGCCGCCGTACCGGGCTACGAGTCCACCGCATTCTTCGGGCTGTTGGGGCCGGCGAAGCTGCCCAAGGATGTGTTGACCAAGTTGCACGCGGCGGCGGCACGCGCGGCACTTTCGGATGAATTGAAGAAGCGCCTTGAGCCGGACGGTTCGCGCGTGGTCGGGGGCAAGCCGGAGGAATTCACCGCGTTCCTGATCGCCGACATCGAGAAATGG
>CAYSKY010000327.1:2183-4604 GCA_964431425.1 uncultured Burkholderiales bacterium | reverse complement strand
CAGGTAGGCGCGCGCGCTGCCGGTGGCGGGCAGGCCCATCTGCGCGGCCAGCTCCCCGGTGCCGGTGAGTATCTCGCACTCGATGCGCGGCGCTTCACCCTTGCGCACGGATTCGAGCGCCGCGGCGTGGTATTCGCCCGCCGCCTCAAAATCGCCGCGTGAGGCGTAAACCTTGCCGACCGCCAGCTGACACCAGGCGTAGTGCCAGTGGGCGCCGACCGATTGCAGAACGGCGATCGCCTCCGTCAGCAATGGCAGGCCGCCCTCGGGCGTGCCGCGCTCGACATGCGCGTCGCCCCAGTTGGCCAGCACGCGGCCGATCATGTCCGTGTTGCCCTCCTCCCGTGCACGCTTGAGCGCATTCTCGTAGAGCGGAAATGCGCGTTCAAAATCACCCAGCTCCTCGTGCAGGCAGGCCAGCGCATTCAGCGCCCTGGCGGCCTCGGCGGGCGCACCGGCGAGTTCAAAGTCGGCCACGGCGCGCCCCAGCATGCGCAGGCCATCCTGGTAGCGGCCGGTCTGCTGCTGGATGCAGCCAACCCAGGTGGCGGCGCGTGCCTTGGCTCGCAATTCGGCGGTGGACATGCGGCGCGTCCACAGCTGTGAGGCCAGGTCGCCGGCCAACTGGTAATCGCCCAGCAGATAGTGGGCCTCAGTCTGCCCCTCGACAATCAGCGCGGCCAGTTCGTTCAGGGCGCCGTCATCCGGGGATTCCTGCAGCAGCGGCGCCAGTTGTCCGCCGGCCGCGGCGAAAGCCGCCAGGGCGTCGCGCTCGCAATACTTCGACAGCAGCCGGTGTCCGGTGAGCAATTGCACGGCCGCTTCGTCGCGCGCCCCGTCGGCGCCGCCAACGATACCGTCAAGTCGCGCGGAAAATTCGATGTCGTCCAGTACGGGATTGCGCCGCCGCAGCGTGCCCAGCAGCAATTCCAGTTCGTTGTTGAAGGCGGCCCCGTCCATCGCCGTGCTTCAGCCTGTTCCACCCACGGTAAGGCCTTCGATCCGCAGGGTCGGCTGTCCTACGCCCACCGGCACGCTTTGGCCCTCCTTGCCGCACACCCCGACGCCGGAATCGAGCGCCATGTCGTTGCCGATCATGCTGACCTGCTTCAGCGATTCAATACCGTTGCCGATCAATGTGGCGCCCACCACCGGGTACGACACCTTGCCGTTTTCGATCATGTAGGCCTCGGAGGCCGAAAACACGAACTTGCCGCTGGTGGTATCCACCTGGCCGCCGCCAAAATTGGCTGCATAAAGGCCGTGTTTGACGCTGGCGATGATCTCTTCCGGCGACTTGTCACCGCCCAGCATCAGCGTGTTGGTCATGCGCGGCATAGGAATATGGGCATACGACTCGCGCCGTGCATTACCCGTCACCGGTACACCCATGAGCCGTGCATTCATGGTGTCCTGCATGTAACCCTTGAGGACGCCGTCCTCAATGAGCACATTGCGCTGCGTGAGGTTGCCCTCGTCGTCAATATTGAGCGAACCTCGCCGGTCGGCAATGGTGCCGTCGTCGATCACCGTCACGCCCTTGGCCGCGATCTGCTCGCCCACACGTCCTGAAAACACCGAACTGCCCTTGCGGTTGAAATCGCCCTCCAGGCTGTGGCCCACCGCCTCGTGCAGCAGGATGCCCGGCCATCCGGAACCCAGCACCACCGTCATCTGGCCCGCTGGCGCCGGTTTGGCATCCAGATTCACCAGCGCCTCGTGCACGGCGTGCGACGCGATATTGCGCAAGACGTCGTCGGTGAAGTAACTGTAGTCGTAACGCCCGCCGCCACCGGTATGGCCCTGTTCACGGCGACCGTTCTGTTCGGCAATCACCGTGAGGCCAAGATGAACCAGCGGCCGCACATCGGCCGCGGTGGTGCCGTCGTGCCGCGCCACCAGAATCACTTCGTATTCGCCCGACAGCCGCCCCATCACTTCCTTCACACGCGGGTCGATGGCGCGGCAAAATCCCTCGAGGCGCTCGAGAATCCGGACTTTGTCACCGTCCGAAAAACTCGACACCGGATCGGTCGGCACGTAAAGCGCACGGCCGTCCTTGTGCGCCGTTTTCGCGACATTGCCGGCACTGCCGGTGGCATGCGCACGCGCGATGCTGCGGGTTGCTTTTGCGGCGGCCAACAAAGATTCGGTACCGATGTCGTCAGAATAGGCAAACGCCGTTTTCTCGCCGGAAACCACCCGCACACCGACGCCCTGGTCGATGTTGAAGCTGCCGGATTTGACCCGCCCTTCCTCCAGGCTCCACCCCTCCGAGCGCGAGTACTGAAAGTACAGGTCGGCGTAGTCGGCGTCGTGTGTGAGGATTTCTCCGAAGACCGATTCGATATCGGCGTGCGTCAGGTTGTAGGGGTCCAACAGGGTGGCTTGGGCAATGCTAAAGGGCGTGGCGGTCATTGG
>CAYSKY010000327.1:0-2173 GCA_964431425.1 uncultured Burkholderiales bacterium | reverse complement strand
ACGTCATCGGGGAATGGAACTGCTGTAGATGGGATTATCGCAGAGGGAATGCAAGGGGCAGGCGATTGGCCCGGCAAGATTGTCACCGGCCACATGAAAAGCCGGAACTCCAGCACTGGCGCGCCTTCCAGGCCGAAATGCCGCTGGAAGCCGCGCCATTGCTGGAGTTTGTGTTTTTCGGGCGCGGCTAGCGCAAGAGCAGCGTAGTGCGGACCGAGCCCGCTTTTTCGTGCCGCACCCGCACCTCGACCTCACCGCCGGCCGGCGACTTCACCACCCACTCGAGTTTGGTACGGTCCGATGTCGGTGCGGTATCGGTCCAGAAACTCATCAGCGTGTGCTTGTAGGCTCGCCCCTCCAGTTCGCCCGCGAAGGTGCGCGCATCGCCCGAAAGCAGCTCCGCACCGGCTGGCAGAGTGAGTTCACCGATCAGCCCGCGCGCTTGTTTGCGTTGCTGGGCGCGCTTGGAAACATAACTCGGCAGGTAACCGGTGTTTTGCACGACAACGTGAATGCACCAGCTGTCGTCGCCGATCTTTTCGGCGTCGGCACTCACCAGTTCCAGCTTGGGTGAAATGAGCGCATTCCACACCAGCCAGTCGGGGAACTTGGCGATTTCCTTTTCGAGCAGGTGCGGCGGCGGATTGCGGAAGGCGTAGATCTTGTCCCAGCCGCCGATTTCGACTTCGCCCAGCTGCGGATGCTGGAACTTGTACCAGTCCACGTAGCCCTTGCCGCCCAGTTCACGATCAGCCCAGGCCAGCATTTTCAGATCGTCCTCGACCGGATGGTCGCGGAACCAGTCGATGTATTTGTATTCCGTGATGCCGGCCTCGCGCATCGGGCACCAGATTTCGATGGTCCACTCGTAAAGGCCGAGGTGCTCGTAGATCCAGTCAAACGTGCCGCTGATGACTTCCTTGGGGTGGTATCTGAACTCGTGATACACGCTGATGTTCGGATAGCCGGTGATTTCGGTGCCCTTTGCGCCCTGCTCCTTGAACACCCACAGGTCTTCCGCCGGCAGTTCGTCGTCCGGCTGGGTGGAAAACGGACGCAGCAGCACGCCGCTCCAGGTGTGAAACGAAATGCCACCCGTGATATTGGGATGGTGGGTGATGAAATGCACCACCGCGCGCACTTCCGGTTCGGACGCCGGATAGGGGCCGGCACCGACCTGCTCAAACTCCTGCCGCCAACCCGCAGGAAAATTGCGGTTCAGGTCCAGTCCCGCCTTGTCTTTGTTGACCTTGATGGTCACGCCGTCGTAATCGCGAAGACTGCCCTCGGGCAGCATGCGGTAGTACTGCCCGCCGTATTCGGTGGCCTCGCGCGCGACCATCAATCGTGGCTCGGTGGAGTGGCATTTCCAGTTGCCGTTGGCATCGGGAATGCGCATCGAAAGAATGCGCCCGTCACCGTCCACGTCTTCGATATCCAGGCCGTCTACATGTTCCTCATCAAACGGATAAGGGCGGGTGGACGATCGCACGATGCGCGGCTTGTCCAGCATGGCCCATTCGGCGCCGTCCGGATTGATGCGCGGGCAGACATAGATGGCGCGGGTATCGAGGCAGCGGGTGATGTCTTCGCGCTTGCCGTACTGTTTGGTCAGCGTATCGATGAAATAGAGCGCCGCTGCGCTGCCGGCCAGTTCCGAGGCGTGAATGTTCGCGTCCACCCAGTACGCCGGTTTGTCCGACGCCGCCCCCGTGGCCTGATTGGTAGCAGTCACGACCCAGATGTCGCGTCCTTCATGGCTCTTGCCAATGCTCTCGATGGACAGCAGGCCGGGAAAAGCTTTCACAAACTGGTGGAGAATTTCCGTGAATTCGGCGTAGCGATAAAAACGGTCGTAGTGGATGTCCATGGCAATCAGGATTAACGGTGGAAAAAGAAACCGCCCTTCACGGGCGGTTTCGGCACAGCAATACTACCTTGCACAGGCGTTAATCGGCGGCCGCATAGGCTTCCATGGGCGGGCAGGCGCACACCAGATTGCGGTCTCCATACACGTTGTCCACACGCGCCACCGGCGGCCAGTACTTGCGCTGCTTGAGGGAGGCGACCGGAAAGGCCGCCAGCTCACGCGGATAATCGTGCGCCCAGTTGTCGGCCATCAGCATGGCGGTGGTATGCGGCGCATTCCTGAGCGGATTGTCCTCGGCATCCA
>CAYSKY010000326.1:0-4618 GCA_964431425.1 uncultured Burkholderiales bacterium | reverse complement strand
GCCATTGCCGGCACGCATGGCAAGACCACCACCACCTCGCTTATTTCTCATGTGCTGGGCGAAGCGGGGCTGGATCCAACCTGCGTGATCGGCGGGCGTCTCAATTCCATCGGCACCAACGCGCGCCTGGGCAAGGGTGAATATCTGGTCGCGGAAGCTGATGAGTCCGACGCCTCCTTCCTGTACCTGCAACCCATCATGGCCGTGGTCACCAACATCGACCAGGACCACATGGATACCTACGAACACGACTTCGGCAAACTGAAATCGGCGTTCGTCGAGTTCCTGGAACACCTGCCCTTCTACGGCTTGGCCGTGGTGTGCGCGGACGACCCCAACATCCGCGAGATCCTGCCGCGCATCACCAAGCCGGTGATTACGTACGGCATGAGCGACGATGTGGAACTGCGCGCGGTGAACGTCAGCGCGGCCAACGGTCGCATGCGTTTCACGGCGGTGAGCCGCCGCGATCGCAAGGTGCTGGATGTCGAATTGAATCTGGCCGGCATGCACAACGTGCTCAACGCCCTGTCGGCGATCGCCATCGCCCGCGAGATCGGCATCGATGACGCCAGGATCGCGCATGCCTTGTCCACCTTCACCGGCGTCGGCCGCCGTTTCCAGCGCTATGGCGATGTGCCCGCGCCGGGTGGCGGCACGTTCACGCTGATCGACGATTACGGCCACCACCCGGTGGAAATGGATGCCGTGTTGAAGGCGGCGCGTGGTGCATTTCCGGGCAAGCGCATTTTGCTGGCCTTCCAGCCGCACCGTTTCACGCGCACCCGCGATCTGTTCGAGGACTTTGTGAAAGTGTTGTCCACCGCAGACGAACTAGTGCTGGCCGATGTTTATCCTGCAGGCGAGGCGCCCATTGTGGCGGCCGATGGTCGGGCGCTGACACGTGCCATTCGTGTGCTCGGCAAGGTTGAACCGTTGTTCGTGGAAAAGGTGTCGGAAATTCCCGATGCCGTGATGAGCCGCGTAAAGGATGGCGATATTGTCATCACCATGGGCGCGGGCTCGGTGGGTGGTGTGGCGCCGGCGCTGGCCGGTGGCGGAGGCGGTGAATGAACATGAGTGAACCCGCCCGATTCGCGCCGGCATGGCGCGGTGAACTGCGCGAGAACGAGCCGATGTCGCGGCACGTTTCGTGGCGCGCAGGTGGACCCGCCAAACGCTTCTTCAAGCCGGCGGATCTGGCCGACCTGCAGGCTTTCCTGCCGACGTTGCCAGCGGACGAACCGGTGATGTTTATCGGCCTCGGCAGCAATCTGCTGGTGCGTGACGGCGGGTATCGGGGCACCATTGTTCTTACTACGCCCAACATCCACGGCCTGACGCTCGAAGATGGCTTCGTTGTTGCCGGGGCCGGGGTGGCCTCGCCGCATGTCGCCAAGTTTGCGGCGAAACATGCCTTCGGCGGCGCCGAGTGGCTGGCCGGCGGTCCGGGTACGGTGGGCGGCGCACTGGCCATGAACGCTGGCTGCTACGGCACCGAGACCTGGGAGCAGGTCGTCGACTGCATGACCATCAACCGCAAAGGCGAACTGCGCACGCGCACTGCCGCAGATTTCGACATCGGCTACCGCCACGTGGCGCCGCGGTTCGCCGGTGAAGAGTGGTTTGTATCGGCGCGATTCCGTTTCCCGCCGGGGGATGCAGTTGCGGCTCAGGCGCGCATCAAGGAACTGCTGGCCAGGCGCATGGCCGCGCAGCCGCTGGACAAGCCCAATGCCGGGTCAACGTTCCGCAATCCGCCCGGCGACTACGCCGCCCGGCTGATTGAGTCGTGTGGACTCAAGGGCCACACCATCGGCGGCGCGCAGGTTTCCACCAAGCACGCGAATTTCATCATCAACACCGGCACGGCGACAGCCGCCGACATCGAAAACATGATTGCGCACATGCAGGCGACGGTGAAGGACAAGACCGGCATCGAGTTAGTCCGTGAGGTCAGGATCGTGGGGGAGGCCGCATGAACGTCCCGGCACTTGGCTACGTAGATCAAGCATTGGCGCGGCTCGCAGGGCATTTTGCCGCTGGAAGCCGCGCGGGTACTGGAGTGTGGCATTGAGTATTGACGCGAAATCAATGGGGAAGGTGGCTGTTCTCATGGGCGGACGAGCACAGACGGGCAGAGCAGGGGCCCCGCGAAGCGGGGATGGCTCGCCGGACGTGCGGCACCCCGAAGTGCGAAGTGGGCCGCTCAAGCGACGGGGTATGCATTGAGTATTGACGCTAAATCACTGGGGAAGGTGGCTGTGCTGATGGGCGGCCCGAGCGCCGAGCGCGAGATTTCCCTGCTCTCCGGCAACGGCGTGCTGGCCGCCCTGCGCGAAAAGGGCGTGGATGCGTACGCCTTCGATCCGGTGGTGAAGTCGCTGTTTGACCTGCCGCGTGAAAAATTTGATCGCGTGTTCATTGCGCTGCATGGACGCTTCGGCGAAGACGGCACGGTGCAGGGCGTACTTGAGGCGCTGAAGATTCCGTATACCGGCTCGGGCGTGATGGGTTCGGCGATTGCGATGGACAAGTGGCGGACCAAGCTGGTCTGGCAATCGGCGGGGATTCCGACACCAAAATACCGGTTGCTCACGCCGGACAGCGACTGGCTGAACGTCATTGAAGACCTGAAGCTGCCGTTGATTGTGAAGCCCGCCCGCGAAGGCTCGAGCATCGGCATCACCAAGGTGCGCACCGCCAATGAAATGCCGGCGGCATTCCAACTGGCCTTTGGACTTGATCCGCTGGTGATCGCCGAAGAATTCATCGCGGGCCAGGAACTGACGGCTTCGGTGGTCGGCAACGATGCTCTGCCGCTGATCCGTATCGAAGCGCCGCAAGGCGCGTACGACTACAAGAACAAGTACTTCACCGACGACGTCAAGTACCACTGCCCGTCGGGCATTCGCGCCGATCTGGAGGACGAGATCCGCGCAATGACCCTGAAGGCCTTTCGCGTGCTGGGCTGCGCCGGCTGGGGGCGCGCCGACATGATGCTTTCCCCTGACGGCCGCTACAGCTTTCTGGAAATGAATACCTCGCCCGGCATGACCGGGCACTCACTGGTGCCGATGGCCGCGCGCGCGGTCGGCATGAGCTATCCCGACCTGTGCGTGCGCATATTGCAAAACGCGTCTCTCAAATCCTGATCCATGGCCAAGACTGAAGACACCGTCGAGTCGTTCACGCGCAATCGCAGTGTCGTCATCGGCGCTACGCTGGCGGCCATGCTGGTGGCCGGCGTCGGCGCGTGGCTGGCGATCGCCGGTGTGTCGCGGGTGAGTGCGCAGTGGAATCCGCTGCCGATCCGCGAGGTGCGATTCGCCGCGCTTTCCGGCGATCTGAAGCGGGTGGATGCAGTCGAATTGAAACGCATTGCCGGCGGTATCCAGGCTCTCGGCGGCAGCATGCTGCGCACCGATCTTTCGCAGGTCAAGGTGGTGATGAAGCAGGTGGAATGGGTGCGGGACGTGGATGTGCGCCGGCGCTTCCCGGGCACGCTGGAGATTCGCATTGAAGAACACAAGCCGTTCGCGCGCTGTCAGATGGCGGGCGCGGAGGCGGATGCAGAGCAAAGCCTGTTGGTGAATTCGTTCGGCGAAGTGTTCGATGCTGACGCCGAGGCGGAGGAAAAGTTGCCGCTGCTCGCTGGCCCGTCCGGAAGTTCGTACGAAGTCATGACCCAGTTCGCTCAACTCGGCAAACCGCTGGCGGCATTGGGTCACACCCTGGCGGAATTGCGATTGTCGCCGCGCCGGGCCTGGCAACTGAAACTCGACAACGGCAGCACGCTGGAACTGGGCCGCAACGATGCCGAACTGCGGCTGGCGCGATTTATTGATGCCTACCCGCGCATTCCGGTTTTGCAGGCGGCCAATGCGCACATCGACATGCGTTATCAGACCGGGCTCGCCGTGCGGGCCGTACTGACCAAACCGGCCGCCGCCGCGAAGGCGCCGCGCAAACCCAACCGGAACTGACATGAACCAGCCAACCCATTGGAACCAGGCATGAACAAGCCACGCGAAACCAAAAATCTGTTGGTCGCGCTCGACATCGGCACTTCCAAAATCATCGCCATCGTTGCCGAGATCACGCCCGATGGTGTGTTGGAAATCCTCGGTATCGGGCAGCAGCCTTCGAAGGGCCTCAAGAAGGGCGTGGTGGTGAACATCGAAGCCACCGTCACCGGCATCCAGCGTGCGCTGGAAGAAGCCGAACTGATGGCGGATGTGAAGATCAAGGACGTGCTGACCGGCATCGCCGGCTCGCATATCAAGAGTTTCAATTCGCACGGCATGGTGGCCATCAAGGACAAAGAAGTGTCGCAGTTCGACGTGGACCGCGTGATCGAGACCGCGCGCGCGGTCAACATCCCGATGGACCAGCAGATCCTGCATATCCTCACCCAGGAATTCATCATCGACGGCCAGGAGGATGTGCGTGAACCGGTGGGCATGTCCGGCGTGCGGCTGGAAGTGAAGGTGCACATCGTCACCGGCGCCGTATCGGCCGCGCAGAACATCATGAAGTGCGTGCGCCGCTGTGGGCTGGAAGTACGCGACCTGGTGCTGCAGCCGCTGGCCTCGGCCATCGCCGTGCTGTCGCAGGA
>CAYSKY010000325.1:0-4620 GCA_964431425.1 uncultured Burkholderiales bacterium | reverse complement strand
GCGTGCGCCTCGGTGGAAATGGAACCGAGCGACATGGCGCCGGTGGCGAAGCGCTTGACGATTTCCTTCGCAGGCTCAACTTCGTCCAGCGGTACCGGCGCGCCGGCGGGCTTGATCTCGAACAGACCGCGCAACGTCATGTGGCGTTTGGTCTGGTCGTTGATGAGTTTGGCGTATTCCTTGTATGTCGAATACGAATTGGCGCGCGTGGAGTGCTGAAGTTTGGCAATCGTGTCCGGCGTCCACATATGCTCTTCGCCCCGCACACGGTAGGCATATTCGCCACCGGCGTCGAGCTGGGTGCGCAATACGGGATCGTCGCCGAAGGCCTGGCGATGCAGGCGCATGGCCTCCTCGGCGATCTCAAATATACCGATGCCCTCGACGTTGCTGGCGGTGCCGGTGAAGTACTTCTGCACGAACGCTTTGCTCAAGCCGACGGCTTCAAAAATCTGCGCGCCGCAGTAGCTCTGGTAGGTCGAAATACCCATCTTCGACATAACCTTGAGCAGACCCTTGGAAACCGCCTTGATGTACTTCTTTTCCGCCTCGACCGGATCAGCGCCAGACAGATAGTTCTGCATGTTGCGTAGCGTTTCCAGCGCCAGGTACGGGTGCACCGCCGCCGCGCCATACCCGCCCAGCAAGGCAAAGTGATGGACCTCGCGGGCACTGCCGGTTTCCACCACCAATCCCGTGGAGGTGCGGCGGCCCTTCCTGACCAGGTGCTGGTGAATGGCACCGACCGCGAGCAGTGCCGGGATGGCGACACGGTCCACACACACATGCCGGTCGGTGACGATGAGGATGTTGTAGCCCAGTCGCAATGCGTCCTCGGCATGCGCGCAAAGCGAAGCCACCGCAGCCTCGATACCTTCGGTGCCCCAAGCAGCGGGGTAGGTGATATCGAGTTCGTGGCTGCGCAAATGGTTGCCGGTGAACATATCGATATGGCGGATCTTTTCCATATCTTCCGAGGTCAGCACCGGCTGCGGCACTTCCAGCCAGATGCCGGGATCCGTGTGGTTGATGTCGAGCAGGTTGGGACGCGGACCGATGGTGATGGCGGTTGACATCACCAGTTCCTCGCGGATCGGGTCGATCGGCGGATTGGTCACCTGCGCAAACAACTGCTTGAAGTAGTGGTACAGGTTGCGCGGCTTGTCGGACATCACCGCCAGCGGCGAGTCGTTGCCCATGGATCCCGTGGCCTCGATGCCGGCCTTGGCCATGTGCGACATGACCACCTTCAGGTCTTCCTGCGTGTAGCCGAAAGCCTGCTGCAGATCCAGCAGCGGTACGTCGGACCTTTCAGCCGGCGCCGGCTCAGGCAGCTCGTCAAGACGGATGCGCGCCTGCGCCACCCATTCGCGATAGGGCTTCGCGGTGGAGAGCTCGCGCTTCAATTGCTCGTCGTCGACTATGCGACCCTTCTCGATGTCCACCAAAAACATCTTGCCCGGCTGCAGGCGCCATTTCTTGACGATCTTTGATTCGGGGATGTCGAGTACGCCCGCTTCCGATGCAAGTACCACCATGTCATCGTCGGTAAGAACGTAACGCGCCGGGCGCAGCCCGTTGCGATCCAGGGTCGCGCCGATCTGGCGGCCGTCAGTGAACGCCATGGCGGCCGGGCCGTCCCAGGCTTCCATCAATGTGGCGTGGTACTCGTAGAACGCGCGGCGATCCTCGTCCATGAGCTTGTGACCACTCCAGGCCTCGGGGATCATCATCATCATGGCGTGCGACAGCGGGTAGCCGCCCATCACCAGCATTTCCAGGCAATTATCGAAACTGGCTGAGTCGGACTGGCCGTCGTAAATCAGCGGCCATATCTTGTTGAGGTCTTCCTTGAGCACAGGCGAGGCGATCGACTGCTGGCGGGCGCGGATCCAGTTGACGTTGCCACGCAGAGTGTTGATCTCACCGTTGTGCGCCACCATGCGGAACGGATGGGCCAGGTCCCAGGTGGGAAACGTATTGGTCGAAAAGCGCTGGTGCACCAGGGCCAGCGCCGTCATCATGGTCGGGTCGGCCAGATCGAGGTAGTACTTGCCCACCTGGTCGGCCAGCAGCATGCCCTTGTAAACGATGGTGCGCGTCGAGAATGACGGCACATAAAATTCCTTGCCGTGGCGCAGATTGAGCGCCTGGATGGCATGCCCGGAGCGTTTGCGGATGATGTATAGCTTGCGTTCGAGATCATCCTGCGACATCGAGGGCGCGCCGCGCGCCACGAACACCTGGCGGATAACCGGCTCGACAGCGATGGTCGCGGGGGACAGGCCATTGTTGTCAGTGGGGACATCACGCCAGCCGAGCAAAATCTGACCTTCAGCCTGGATGGCGCGCTCGATTTCCTGCTCGCAGGCAGTCCGGGACGCAGCTTCTCGCGGCAGGAACACCATGCCAACCCCGTACTGGCCGACGGCGGGCAGCGTCAATCCCTGCCTGCCGCAGACCCGGCGCAGATGCTGGTCAGGAACCTGGATCAGGATACCGGCGCCGTCGCCCAGCAGCGGGTCGTAGCCGGTGGCACCGCGGTGCGACAAATTCTCAAGGATCTTCAAGCCCTGTTCGACCAGACTGTGGGAGCGCTTGCCCTTGATATTGGCGACGAAGCCGACACCGCAGGCATCGTGCTCCTGTGCAGGGTCGTAAAGGCCGTTGGCCTGGCTATCGATGCGCGCGGCGAGGTCGCGCGGGTCTACCTGGGCGGTGTCCTGGGACATGGGTGCTTCTCCGAGAAAAACGGGTAACAGCGCGCACTATCTTCCGCCAATTCAGGGTGGACAGATAGGCTGCGAAAGGTCTTGTTACCGGGCGAAAAGGGCTGGTGGCCCCGCAGTTTTTCGACGGACGGGACGCTCGGTAAAGCTTGCCCAACACGCTGATAAAGAAAGACTACTCCGGAATGACCCCATCATAGCGTCCACATTTGCGCAGTGCAACAATTTTGTCTGGCGGCACGACGAGGGCGGCATCATCCCGAGGCGACCGCGGGAAAGCGCTGAGACCGTACTTGCCGGGACGTACTTTTGGATGCATACACACGGTGGGTCCCTGAACACCCAAAGCGCGGCGCTATAATCCGGCGGAATATCCCGCAGCGGGCACTGCTCGCTCTTGACTCAAAAACCGTCATGCTTTTGCAGCACCTTGCGGATGACGGCCCGGCTGCGACACCGACCCAACAAAGGAAATGCAATGGCAGAAGCCGTCGTCAACCTGTTCAACTTGTCGCCCTCGATGCGGCGCGCCCTCACCCTGGTCACCGTTTGCGCCGGTGCCATGGTATTGAACTCGTGTGGCTCGGGTGCGGTAAGTGCGCCCGCACCGACGGACCCGGCGGCCGGTACGCCTCTGGCGGTTTCGCCGCCCGTTGCCGACCTTTTCGCCGACATTCCCACCACGTTCACGGTCACCGGCGGCAAGGCCGGGTACACCGCGTTTTCCAGCAACAGCGCCGTGCTGCCCGTCGCAGCAACCATCACCGGTTCGACTTTTGTCGTCACCGCCAGCGCCGTGGCAGCCGATACCAACGTGGACATCACTGTGCGTGATTCTGTGAATGCATCCGCCACCGCAAAAGCCAGCGTCAAGCCGTCTTCACTCAATAGTCAGATTACATTCACCCCGTTTTCGCCCACCGGCGCCGGATGTGGCGCCAATACCATCTGCAGCGGCGGCGATGCACAGGTAGTGGTGAAGGCCGTGTTGAACGGCCTTGTGCTGCGCGGGCGTCCGATCCGCTTTGACGCTTTGCAGGGCAGCTTCCAATTCGTAACACCAGGAACAGGCACCCTCGTTACGTCATTGGTGGTCAACACCGACGAACAGGGCGAGGCCACGGTTCGCATCGCAGCAAACGCGGGTGCAGCCACGCAAGTCGCCACCTTTCAGTCGACCGATGTGACCTCGGGGCTTGCACGGCGTTACAACTTCAACATCGTGCAGCAAACTTCAGGCACCGGCATCATCACCACGCTCCCGAGCGCGACGATCAGCATCA
The DNA here is from genome assembly GCA_964431425.1 of uncultured Burkholderiales bacterium. Taxonomy (GTDB): domain Bacteria; phylum Pseudomonadota; class Gammaproteobacteria; order Burkholderiales; family Usitatibacteraceae; genus UKL13-2. The sequence goes on along the minus strand of CAYSKY010000325.1, from coordinate 608 downwards.
AGGGCGCCAAAGGCGCGGCCGGGCAGGATGGATCGTGCCCAGGCGGGTTAGCGGCGGCAGTGGACTTCTACGTTTATGGCGGCACACCGCCGTACAGCATTTCATCGCCCCTCCCCAACTTCGCCTCGGTGACCCCGAACATTGTGACCAGCAATGGCGGCCGCTTTACCGCTCAGTTGACGGGCTGCGGCTCGGTGCGGTTCATCGTCACAGACTCAACCGGCCGCACGGTTGAGACTTCGCTGCTGGAGGGCGTGCAGGGCGACAAGGGCGATGCCATCGCCACGACGACCTTTACTGCCTCGCCCACGGCACTGACACTTGGCTGCGGGCAGTCGGGGACCATCAATCTCACCGGATCCGGCAACTTTACGGTCACCGTGGTGCAGTCTGCCGCCAGCCCACCGGCATTTACCGTAGCCCCTTTGTCGGGTTCCATTCCTGGGACGCTAACCATCAGCCGCGCTGCGGGCACGCTTGCCACACCAAGCATCATCGCGACGGGCAACGCCACTACGCCAACGGTCACCGTCAACCTCATTTCGGGAAACGTGGTCACACCGATCTCCGTGTTCTTGATTGGGGGGACCGCATCCGCTACTCCAGGA
>CAYSKY010000324.1:0-4620 GCA_964431425.1 uncultured Burkholderiales bacterium | reverse complement strand
GTGTGTACACGCTGCCCAAGCACCTGGATGAAAAAGTGGCGCGCCTTCAACTTAAAAAGCTAAATGCGCAACTGTCTGAGCTGACCGACCAGCAGGCTGAGTACATCCATGTGTCGAAGCAGGGGCCGTACAAGCCGGATACCTATCGGTACTAGTCCCTTGTTGTCCCCGCGAAGGCCGGGACAACAGACCACATAACAGGTCCGTCCGGGGTTCCCGCTCCGGACGGTATGACCATATTTGCCGGATGATGCGATGAACCCGACCCGAAACTTCTCCTTCGAGTTCTTCCCCCCCAAAACAGCAGAAGGCTCGGCCAAGCTGCGCGAGACGGTGAAGCAGCTGGCTGAGTTGCATCCGGCCTTCTTCTCCGTCACCTTTGGCGCTGGCGGCTCCACGCAGGAAGGCACGCTATCCACGGTGCTGGATATCCGCTCCGCCGGGCATCACGCCGCGCCGCACATTTCCTGCATCGGTTCCACCCGTGACAGCATTCGAAAGACTATCCACGCCTACAAGGGCGCTGGAATCAAACATACCGTCGCCCTGCGAGGCGACCTGCCCTCCGGCATGGCGGTGGCGGGCGAATTCCGCCACGCACGCGATCTGGTCGCCTTCATTCGCGAGGAAACCGGCGATCACTTTCATATCGAAGTGGCGGCCTATCCGGAGTACCACCCGCAGGCGCGCAACGCCCAGGAAGACCTGAAAAACTTCAAGGCCAAAGTGGAGGCGGGGGCCAATTCCGCCATCACGCAGTACTTCTACAACCCGGACGCGTATTTTCATTTTCTCGACCAGGTGCGGGCGATGGGAGTAACGATTCCGGTGGTGCCCGGCATCATGCCGATTTCCAGCTTTTCGCAGCTGGCGCGTTTTTCGGACGCTTGCGGCGCGGAAATCCCGCGCTGGGTACGCCGCAAGATGGAAGGCTTTGGCGACGACAGCGCGTCAATCCGTGCTTTTGGCCTCGACGTGGTGACCGACCTTGCCGCGAAATTGCTCGAAGGTGGTGCGCCCGGGCTGCACTTCTACACCCTGAATCAGGCGGGACCCAGCACCACCATCTGGCAGCGTCTCGGCATCTGATCCCTCAATTGCGTGACCGGGCTGCCAGCATTTGTCCGCTGATTGTGCGACACTAGAAAAAACAAAATAACCCGGCGCACGCGTGATCGTGTTCGATTGATCAAAGGATGAGACGCGTATGAAGCGATTGAGAGTTTTCCTGCTCGGTGCGGCGCTCGCCGCATTCGGCGGACAAGCGTTGGCACAGGATGCCGTGCAGACCAACCGCGCCACCGAACTGCGCGCCACACCCGATGACAATGGCAAGGTGTTGCAGCAGCTCGCGAACAAAACCGAGGTCAAGGTCGTCACCCGCCAGGGCGCATGGCAGCAGGTTCGCGTTGGCTCGAATACCGGCTGGGTACGCATGATGCACCTGCGCGGTGGCAGCAGCGTGGTGGCTGAAACGCCGCCGGCCTACAGCAACTATCTGGCGGCGTTGACCCGGCTGCTTGCAGGGAGTGCAGACCGAACCCGTAGCACGCAGCGTGCACAAAGCGCGACGGTGGGTATCCGCGGGTTCTCCAAGGAAGACGTGGAGCGCGCTGAATTGAATCCTGCGGAACTTGAAAAGCTGAAGAGATTCCAGCGCAGCGATGCAGACGGCAGGCGGCTGGCTGCAGAAGGCAAACTGGCATTCCGCAGTGTTGCCTATTTGGCGCAGGACGCAGTTGAGGCCGCTGGTTCCCAAGGGGCACGCAAATGAGCACGAGAATCTTGCAATCGATCGCGGCCTGGCTGGCTTTGCCCACGCTGCTGGTTTTGGGTGGGTGTGCCGGCATGCCGGACATGAAGAACCTGCCGGTCGGGCAGATGGCTGCCGGTCTGGTTCCGGGCGGCTTGGGCTCGGCGGCGGGCGGCCTTGTGACCGCCGGCAAGGAACTCGCCGAATCCACGAAAGACATGAGCGATCCCGAGGAAATCGAACTCGGTGAAAACGTCATGGCGGGGATTCTGGGCGCGGCACCGCTCTACGACAATGAGCGCATCCAGCGCTACGTGAATTCGGTGGGACGCTGGGTTGCTTCGCACTCTGAGCGGCCGAACCTGCCGTGGCGGTTTGCCGTGCTGGACTCCAAGTTGCCGAACGCGGGCGCGGCGCCCGGCGGGCAAATCTACATCACGACCGGGTTGCTGTTCCGGATGCGCAACGAAGCGGAACTGGCAGGTGCACTGGCCCATGAGATCGCCCATGTGGTCCAACGTCACCACGTGAAGGCCTACCAGAAGCAAAAGCGTGGTTCGGCCGGCGTGGCACTGGGTGGGGCCATCATTGATGCCAAGGTCAAGACTGGCGGGTTGGGCGGGGAACTTGGCAAAACTGCATTCAAGTATGCGATAGGCGAAGTTCGCACCATGATCTTGCTGTCGCTTGACCGCAGCGAGGAGGAGCAGGCCGATCGCATGGGAATGGTACTTGCCGCCCGGGCCGGCTACGATCCTTTCGGCCTGGTGAACGTGCTGCAACTCCTTCAGGACCTGCAGAAAGATGAAGGCGGCGCAAGCCTGCTTTATTCCACGCACCCAAAGGCAGCCGACCGGATATCCTCGCTTGAATCGTCGATGAGCAGGGACATGGAGAAATTCAGCACCCAGGCCGTTTTGCAGGAGCGTTTCCTGACTGCGATGATTGGATCCCCGCCACCCGCCATGGGCGTACCCAAGGCATCAACACCGGCCGCAAAACCCCCTGCGAAGGCACCAGCGAAAGCCACACCGCCTCCCAAGCCCGCCGGCTAGTGATTTACAACGCCAAAAAGCCGGGTTCGCCCGGCTTTTTCGTTGGCGGAATCTCCGCGAAGCCAACCCCTCGCACCGCGAATTCTGCAATTCGTCCCCTGCCCATTGAGGCTGGCGTGGCGCGCAGTCACACTGCGTCCATCATCAACCAATGCAGCAAAGGGAGCCGATCATGAACAAGATTTCACGCCCGCTGGTCTTCACGCTGGTTGCCGTACTGGCGCTGGTCGTCATGGCATTTGCGCTGTCCAACCATTTTGGTACCGCGGATCACGGCGTACACCTGACCATGTTCGGCGAGGATATGTCTGATTCACCCATGGGCTGGCTGATTGCCATTCCGGTGCTGGCCTTTGTGGGCATCCTTCTGGTGGCGGTCTTCGCGGGGGTTGCGGTGATGGTCACCGCTGCGCTGGCCTTTGCCGCCTTGATGGTGGTGCTGGCAATTGCGCTGGCCTTCACGCCGTTTGCGATCTTCTTCGGCCTGCCGCTGCTGGCGATCTACGGTTTCGTCAAACTGGTCCAGCGCGACCGTCGCGCCATGCAGGGGGCGTAATCCGGCCGGCGCGGTCAGCGGAATTTGATGACCTGCGCCGGCACTGCTTCCGTAGCAGAAAAATCCTCTGCATCAAAAGCGATATCCCCGGCAGTAGAGGCATCCCCATCCGCCCTTACCCCCGCGAAATCGAACTGACTTCGATCCAGCAGGTGTGAGGGCGTGATGTTTTGCAGGGATCGGAAAATGCTGTCCACCCGGCCCGGAAACTGTTTGTCCCATTCGCGCAGCATCTGTTTGACCTGCTGGCGCTGCAGGTTGTCCTGCGAGCCGCACAGGTCGCAGGGGATGATCGGAAACTGGCGGTAGGCGGCATAGGCCTCAAGATCGGCTTCCTCCACATAGGCCAGCGGTCGGATGACGATGTGTTTCCCATCGTCCGACTGCAGCTTGGGTGACATGGCCTTCATCTTGCCGCCGAAAAACATGTTCAGGAACAGCGTGTTGACGATGTCGTCGCGATGGTGCCCCAAGGCAATCTTGGTGGCGCCGATCTCATCGGCCACCCGGTAAATGACCCCGCGCCGCAAGCGTGAGCATAGCGAGCACATGGTCTTGCCCTCGGGGATCAGGCGCTTGACGGTCGAGTAGGTGTCCTGCTCGGCAATCTGGAACGGCACGCCGCGGGCCTGAAGATAGTCCGGCAGGATGTGTGCCGGATAGCCGGGGTGTTTCTGGTCCAGATTGAAGGCGTAAAGCTCAAATGGCACCGGCGCGTTGTGCTGTAGCAGCATCAGCACGTCGAGCAGGCCGTAACTGTCCTCGCCCCCCGAGAGGCAGACCATGATTTTGTCGCCGGCCTCGATCATCGAATAGTCGGCGACCGCCTGCCCCACCAGCCGTCGCAGGCGCTTGGTGAGCTTGTTGGCCTCGAATTGCTGCTTTTGCGAGAGGGCGAGGGCGTCGGGTTTCATGAGGACGCCATTCTACCGGCGAAAGGGCATGGCGGCGGTGAAAAAAGCCAAACTCCAGCATTGGCGCGCTTCCCGGGGCAAAAATGCCTGAAAAGGCGCGCCAATGCTGGAGTTTGGCTTTGGTGCAGTCGGTTACCTACAGGTTTTGCGAGCGTCCGCCATCCACGGCAAGAATCTGGCCGCCGACGTAAGGGGCGTCCAGCAGCAGGTACTTCACCGCGCCGGCGATATCGTCCGGCGCACCGGTACGCTGCAGCGGCGTTTGCGACACGATGCGCTGCTGCTCCGCCGCCGGATAGTCGTGCCCTGCGTCCGGCCACAGGATGGCACCCGGAGAAACAC
>CAYSKY010000323.1:0-4637 GCA_964431425.1 uncultured Burkholderiales bacterium | reverse complement strand
GGTCACCGCCAATCAGTGTCCCGCCACGGACTCGATATTTGCGTTCAAAACTGAGCATCGCCATCTTCTTATCCTCCGGTCGGTCCGGTTGGTCGCCCCGCTCACCATGCCGGACCGGGGCGCAATTCAAAGCCAAGGCTGTCAATCAGGCGGCCCTGCGGGTCGCCAGCAATCGAAAACGTCCTGCGTTGTATCTTCCGGCGCAGGGGCCGGGCGGGCGGCGCCTGTCGTGACAGCGGGTCACGGCAGGCACCGTCCAATTGCTACATTTGGGACAACTGCTATTTCGGAGCAGGAGCCGCCTGCGTAGCTACGGCGCCGCCCTTCTTTCCGCCTTCCAGCCAGTTGAAACGGTCTGTGCTGAGCAGGATGAAATGGATCACGATCGCCAGACCGAACAGAAATACGGCCATGGCAACCAGTGCGCGCCTCGGATCGAACAAAAGCCAAATTCGCCACATGTTTTAACCTCCTATGCAAGATTGAAATGAAGGAGTGCGCAAACGCGCCGCACCTTCAAAGCGTTGCGCCACAAACCCGGTGATCAGCCGAGCCAGGGACGCCACTGCCAGACCAGAAAATGAGCGATCACAGCAATCACGGTGAAGACGATAAAGCTCGTCATGAAGATTCCGTGAAACTCTTTCGCTTCAGTCTCGGTCAGGCCCGACAACGAACCCTTTCTTTCTTCCGCCATGTGCAACCTCCTGAAACAAACCCGGCCGCCGCAACTGCGACGTTCGGGCTACCCCGCGCCAATCCCGCGCGGTGGGGACCTCTTTCGCGACGATGAACCGTCATGAAAAAGTCCGCCCCGACTTCTGGGGCGTATTCCTTGAAGCTAATTCATCAGTGCCACTGCAATCGTCGAGCGCGCGGTGGCGCTCGCCTCGGAAAATATCGAAGCACTCCGCCCGGCCTCGGGGGAATTGCCCAGCGGCATCAACCTGCCCAGCAGGGCGACCGCCAGAAAAAACGGGAACGTAAACACCAGGATCACGCGGAAAACGCGTTCGTCATGGCGCTTCGATGCGTCCCAGCGATTGGCAGACCGGACCGGTAAATCCTGTGCGTTTGTGCTCATGAACGTTCTCTCCTGGGCGTTGACATGCTATGTCGTGACACCTTCAACCATTGCTTCCTGGGCCCGCAACACCTGCGTGCAGGTCACTTCTTCCAAACCTGCGATACGGGCCTCCCGCTCGGCGCGATCCCGGATCCGTTTGGCCACCGAAATTCGAATCAGGACCGGCTGCTTGTCGAGCATTTCTTCAAGCAGTGCCTTGGCGTCGTCGCGCCACGCGAGTTCCTTGACAAGCTTGGCGGGCGTGGCATCGACCTTGTCCATCTGCGAGCCCAGCGGAAGAATGTGGAACAACGCGTCAAACAGGGCGTTCGCCACTTCCTGGATCACGTAGGTCGCGCCGCCGTATCCCATGAAAGGCGTACCCGTGTGACGGCGGATGATTGCGCCGGGAAATGAGGCGGGAATGTAGGAGGTGCGCGCGCCGCATTCGGCAAGGTACATGCGCTCGTTATAGCTCCCGAACAAAACCAGCGGCGGTTTGTCGCGCACCATGCGCCGCACTGCATCGTTATCGGTCTTGGCACCCGCGAGGCGTGGCACCGCGAAATGGCAGGGCAGGCCCATCTCGGTTTCAAGGAAGTTCCTCAAGCCCCGCGTGTAGGTCTCGTTGGCGACGACACCAAAGCTCGCTGTGGCGAAGAAATCCTGCGTCACCGAACGCCACAAATCCCAGATTGGCTTGATCGTGGTGTGCTTTTCACGCTCAATGAACGGCTCCGGATCCAGCCCGAGCAATTCGCCAAGGCTGCGCAGGAATTTGGTTGTACTGTGCAACCCGATGGGAGCCTGCAGGTACGGACGCTCCAGTGTTTCGCAAAGCAGGCGGCCGAACTCACGATACATGCAGATGTTGACCTCGGCATCGGCGAGCTTGCGCACATCGGCAAGGTGGCAGCCGAGCGGGAATGTGATGTTCACCCTGGCGCCGATGCCTTCGATCAGGCGCCGGATTTCAGCCAGATCGCTGGGCATGTTGAAGGTGCCGTAGGCCGGCCCGATGATATTCACCAGCGGCCGCACCGAGCCATCCGCATCTGCCTCTCGAGGCTTCGCGGCGGGGATTTCGCCACGTTTGACACCGTATTCAGTCCACAGCCACAGCATGGCGCGATTGGCGCACTGCCATTGGTCTTCGTCGATGGTGCGGGGAAGGAAGCGGTGGATATTGGTGCCTTCGGGCGTAACACCTCCACCGATCATTTCCGCGATCGAACCGGTCACCACCACGGCCGGCAGGTCGGGGTCCAGCGTGGCGTGGGCCCGCTTCATCGCACCTTCAGTGCCTTCGCGGCCAAGATGATCTTCGGCGAGACCGGTAACCACGATGGGCAGCTCGTGCGGCGGCAGGGCGTCGGTGTAATGCAGCACCGACGTGACGGGCAGGTTCTCGCAACCCACCGGGCCGTCTATCACCACTTGCAGCCCCTTGACGGCGGTAAAGACATACACCGCCCCCCAATAGCCGCCCGCTCGATCGTGATCCAGGACCAGCATCAGATCATCTCCTCGGCTTTTTTGAGTTTCATAAGCTTGATCACCTGGCGTTTTACGGCATGCTTGAATTCGGGACGGTCCTGCGGCACACCGGCAGCCCCCTCCCACACGCCTGCGGTGTGGCCTTCGCCCACGCCGCCGAAAAAGTCCTTCATGGTGTCAAAGCGCGCCTTGTTGGCCATCGCGCCATTAACCACCTGCGCCAGAGATCCGGCACCCGCCGGGCCCATCAGCGGGCGGGCGGAAATGAGGTTCGTGAAGTACAGCGCGGGTATGGTTGCCTCTTTCGCAGCCTGCACAACAGGTGTCGTACCGATGGCCAGATCCGGCTTGAATTCATGCATGGCCGCCAGGTCCTGCTCGAGCGAGGCGCGGTACTGGACGGCGATCCCCTTGGCCTCAAGCCACTGCCGGTCCGCCTCACTCCAGGGAGTGCGTGCGCAGGCGGTTCCGACGTACCGGACATCGGCGCCGCTTTCAACCAGCAGCCTGGCCACGATCAGCTCGGAACCTTCGTATCCGCTCATCGTGATGCGGCCCTTGATCGGCATGGCCGCCAGGGCACCCTTGATGGCGGGCAATATGCGATTTTTGGCGGCGTCAATTTTTGCGCGCTCAACGCCCGCAGCCAGCCCGATGCTCTCCAGCCATGCCTCGGTTCCGTCGTAACCCACCGGTGCAGAACCGACGACCGGCCGGCCGGCGGCTTCGAACTCTCGCACGCTGGCGGTGTAAAACGGATGCAGAGCCGCGACCACGCGCCCGTCGAGCGCGGCATAGAGTTCACGCCATTCCCTTGTCGGTACCACCGGTCCCGCAGCCAGCCCCATGGGCTCGAGCATCATGCCGATGGTGACGGGGTCTACCGGAAATACCTCACCGAGAAGCGTCACGGTCGGGCGTTCATTGCGGCCGCCACGAGGTGCGGCTACCGGACCCAGTTCAGCCTCATTGCGCGCATAACGCAACATCGCGCCGGCAAGCACATCTTTCGCCTCGGCATGCGTGGGCACCCCAAAGCCGGGCACATCAATGCCGATGATACGCACGCCGTTGATTTCCTTGGGCAACAGCTGCAGGGGAACACCGCTGGCGGTCGGCACACAGAGATTGATGATCACGATGGCGTCGTAGAGGCCGGGATCAGCGAGTTTGTAGGTTGCCTCCCGGATGTCCTCGAACAATTTGCCGGTGACCAGTGTTTCCGAATTGAACGGCACGTAGCCCACCGTCCGGCGTGCGCCATAGAAATGAGAGGTGAAGGTCAGACCGTAGACACAGCAGGCGGATCCGGACAGCACTGTCGCAGTGCGCCGCATCCGCAGGCCCACGCGCAGTGAACCGAAGGCGGGGCACATCGATTGCGGCTGGTCGTGCGGCCCTTTCGGATAATCCTTGGCGTACTGGTCAAGCGCTTCCGCCTTGCCCGCGCTGCGCGCAGCATCGAGCAACTGTTCCTTGCCGGAGTGGCAGCCCAGGCCATCAGACTCCAGGGCGGCCGGATTGGTGATCATCGCTGTGTCGGAGACGGTCATGGTTGCGATGGCTCAGACGGCGTCGTAAACCACTTCCAGGGACTGCTTGACGACTTCCTGCTTGCCGCACATATCAAACTGCGTCGCCGGTTCCAGTACGACATTGCGTCCAACCGTGCTTGCCGCGAACAAACCGAGCAGTTGATCCTGCGTCAGCGGCGTCGGTCGGACTGGGGGTGCTTCCGCCACGTTGGTGGCCAAAGTTTCAAACAGTGGCGCCCACTGGGTGCCGGGACGGCCGATGATTTCGTAGCTGGCACTCTTGCGGCGGATGTCTTCATTCGCCGGGATCGCAGACAGTACCGGAATGCCGGCGCGCGCCGCGAAGGCCGCAGCTTCGCCGGTGCCGTCATCTTTGTTGATGACCATGCCGGCAACGCCAACGTTGCCGCCAAGCTTGCGGAAATACTCGACGGCGGAGCAAACGTTGTTGGCCACGTACAACGATTGCAGGTCGTTCGACCCGACCACGATGACCTTCTGGCACATGTCGCGCGCTATCGACAGGCCAAATCCGCCGC
>CAYSKY010000322.1:0-4672 GCA_964431425.1 uncultured Burkholderiales bacterium | reverse complement strand
GACGCGCGCCATCCGGCAACGGGCCGAACAGCGCTTCATATGGGCGCCGGTAGTGCGCGGCCAGCAGTTGCACAGCGCGGGTGCGGTTGCCACCCATCTCGCGTGCATCCTCAATCGGGTCCATGGCCTGCGCCCAGAGGCTGTCCTTGCGGCCGTCCCAGAACTGCCACGCGTTGAACGCGACGCCGGCAAGCGGCATGGTACGTCGCTCCACCGTGGCCAGTCCTTTGGCGCGCGGCACACCATCCTGAAACTGCTTGCCGGGATCGTGGCAGGTGGCGCAGGAAAGGGCGCCGTTGCGGCTGAAGCGCGGATCAAAAAAAAGTTGCCTGCCCAGCGCCACCGCCGCCGGGTTGGCGGCCACGACATTCGACGGATCAGGAACGGCAGGTGGCTGTTGGTTCAAGCGCAGCGACGCAATCACCGCACGCTCGGCGTCGCTCCAATCCTGCGCGGCTGCCGTTGAGGTCCACAGCAGCAGCGCAACGCCGATGATGCCGCAAACCCTAACGCGCATCCGGCAACGGCACGATGAAATTGAACGTAGTCACATCCGACGCCGGCACCTTCTGAACCGCCACGTAGATCTCCCACCAGCCGGTCATGCTGAACTTCAGCCCCTCCAACTGATACGTACCCGGCGCAATCTCCTTCGTCACCTGCGGCCGCGCCGGCAGGCCGTGGCCGTGCTCGGGCATGTCGCCGTTCACATACACCAGCGCCTGCGTGAGCGGCTGGCCGGCGGCGTCCTTCACCTGGATCTGCCAGTTGGTGAATTGCTGGGGGCGCACGGTTTCGGCCGGCGGCACGAGGGTGACGGTGAAGTGTTTGTTGGGGGAGACGCGGGTTAGGGAGAGATCGAGCGAAGAGGACTGGGGTGGGGCCATGGAGGCCGTGCCGGCGCAGCCGGTCAGCCACAGCAAGGCCGGCAGCAGCAATCCAGACAGACAACGTGGGCCGGAACCAAAGGAGGAAGAACTTAGACGATGGCGCATGGATTGCATTGTCGAACGTACGGCAGTGCGCGGCAAATGGTTTCACCATCGGACAAACAAGTCGCCGAACTTGGATGAAGTACCCAACTCTATTTTGCTGGGACTTGTGAGCGTGCCAACCAGGCCGGCCGACTACTTGTTACGCAGCTCCGGTTGCAGGCACTCCACGTGGAAGAAACTGTGCTGTATGTCGTCCTCAGGAACGTATACCCGCTTCGGGCCCTCAAAGCCATTTTTGCACCAGCCGCGCAACATGAGTTGTTCCGCCGCAAACCGGCGCATCCCGAGGCGGATTTGCTCGTGTACCGGCAATCGCTGGTCTTGCTCGTCGACATAAGGCGTCCGGTAAAGATCGAAACGAATGGTCCGTGGGTTGATATCGTCGTCCGGCGTGACCTTTACGACCAAACGTCGAGCCTCGCGTTCGGCGCTCGTCAGTGTTGAGCAGGCGGACAACAACACCGGCAACAACAGTGCGACGAGCATGCCTGAACGCTCCAACCCCTACCCCTCCAACAACTTCAACACCTCCGCCTCGCGCTCCGGCTTCAGCCCTGCCCTCGGTTTGCTGCGGCGCTCGGCCGTCTGTGCGTTCCACCAGGCCAACGTATCCGCCGCCGTGGTGGCCAGCGGGCGATAGGTCAACCCGGCGGCGATGGCGCGGGCGTTGCTTCGGCGGTGGAATCCCATGGTCTCGCCCTGTCCCGGCACCCACACGGGCATGTCGCTCCACATGTTCACGTTGTTCTTCGCGAGGAACTCGGCGGTGGCTTCCTTGAACTGCGCGCCGGAGGTGGTGGCCGCGCGGATGCCGTAGAGCATGGCGCCCATGGTCAGTTCGTAGTCGGGGCCGTTGCCGTTGAAGTTGCCGAAGGTGCGGTTCTCGGCCATGCGGATGGTCCACTCGGCGAGGTCGCGCGCGTCGATGAACTGCACGGGGTCCGCCATCGGCGGCACCAGCACCTTGCCGCCTTTGGCAACGCGCACCGGCCAGTAGGTGAAGCGGTCGGTCTCGTCGCCGGGGCCGACGATGAGGCCGGGGCGGATGACGGTGGTGATGCCGGGGAACTGCTTGTGTGCCTCGTCTTCCGATAGTGCCTTCAACGGGCCATACAGCCGCATGTTTTTTCGCAGGTCCGGCATGGTTTCGGCCATGGCGTCCTTGCCTTCGTACTTGGCGCGCGGTGCGGTTTCGTCCGCCCCCACCTTGGTCTCGCCGTCGTACACCGAGATGGTGGAAATGAAAATGAACTGCCCGACATTGCCCTTGAGCACCGCCGCCGCATCGCGCACCCAATGCGGCACGCTGGTGGGGTTGTCGATGCACACATCAAACTTGCGCCCCTTGAGCGAGGCGTAGTCGTTGGTTTCCCGATCGCCCGTGAGTTCCTCCACCGCCGCCGGCCATTCCTTGGGGCGCTTGCCGCGATTGAACAGTGTGATCTTGTGCCCTCGGCTCAAGGCATAGCGCACCTGGTGAGGGCCGGTGAAGCCGGTGCCGCCGAGGATGAGGATATTGAGCGGCTTGGCTGCCTTCGAGGCAGTCGGTGCGGCAGCGGCGCTTTGCGCATCCGCCACACCGGGCAGGATGGCGCCGGCGGCCAGCGTGGCACCAAGGGTCAGGACATCGCGGCGGGTGGGTTGCATGAGGGTCTCCCGAATGATGGTTTTGTTTGGAAAGCAGCCAGCAGATTATTTCCGCTTTTGCCGCGGGGCGTGTGGCAGATTGTGACCGCCGCGCGTCGGAACTAGAACACGAGGCGTTTGCGCATTTCGCCGCGCAGCAGCCACAGGCTCAGCAGCATCTGCAGCGTGGTGGTGCAAACCGACAGGTACCAGACCTGCACCAGCGTAAAGCCCGGCTGCATCGACAGCCAGATGGCAGGGATGGCAAAGATCACCAGCCGCAGGGACGTGCTGATGAGCGAGGGCCAGGTATTGCCCATGGCCTGGAACAAACTGGACGCAGTAAATACCAACCCGGTCGCGACGAAGTTCCAGGAAATGATGCCGAGGAACTGGTCCCCCACGTGCACCACGGCTTCGTCGGTGGTGAAAAAGCGCATCATCGCCAGCCCCTGCCACTGGCAGAACAGCGTGAGCATCAACATGGCCACCGAGCAGGTGATGGCGGCGGAGCGAAAGGTTTCACGCACCCGCGCCGCATTCTTCGCACCAAAGTTCTGCCCCGCAATGGGCGAAGCGGCAAACGCAATCGCCATGGCCGGCAGGAAGATGCACTGCATGATGCGCGAGCCGATGCCAAAGCCCGCCTGCGCCGCGGCACCGAAGTCGCGGATGATCCAGTACACCACCGCGCCGAACACGCCCATCAACAGGAATTCGCCCCCGGCCGGCAGACCGATGTTGAGCATGCGCCGCCAGGTGGAGAACTTCGGCGCCCATTGCGAGATATCGAATGCGACGTAGTGCTCCAGCCGCAGGAAGTAAAGCGCGAGCATGACTACGCCGATGCCGATGGCGATGGAACTGGCGAGCCCCGCACCGGCCACACCCATGGGATGGCCCGTGCCCCAGCCGGCGATGAAAATCGGCGCGAGGATGGCGTTGAGCACCACCGTGATGGCCTGCACCGCCATGCTGGGCTTGACGATGCCGGTGCCGCGCAGCGCCGAACCCATCACCACCATCGCAAACTGCAGCGCGAGGCCGGGGGTGTACCACGTGAGGTAGATCACACCCGCGTCGCGCGTGGCGGCATCGGCCCCCACCTCACCCATCACGGCTCCTGAAAATCCAAAGCCGCCGATCATGGTCAGCACCGCGCAGGCGCCCGACAACACCACCGACTGGTTGAATACGTGGTTGGCGTCCGCCTGGTCCTGCCGCCCGACCGCGTGCGATATCAACGCCACCGTGCCCACGCCCACCATCTGTGTGAGCGCCATGACGATGAACGTGACATTGCCCGCCGCACTCACGCCGGCCACGGCCGCATCGCCCAGTTTGGCGACGAAATACAGATCGACGACGAAATACGCCGTCTGCAACAGCATGCCGATCATCACCGGCAGCGCCATGGCCACGATGTGTTTGTGTATAGAGCCCTGCGTGAGGTCTTTCATGGGCGGGCCGGCTTGGTACGGCGCTGGGCGGAGGGAGGCGCAATTATAGGCGGGGCAGGTGGTGGGGCCGGTTACAAATGCACCCCGTGATTGCGGCACATGCCCGAATGCGTGGAGCAAACTCAAGCATTGGCGCGGCTTGTGGGGCATTTTCGGCGAATTGCATGCCTGCTATATTGTCGGAATGTACAAATTCCTTCGCTTTGACGGCGCGATAGAAACCATCCTTTTGGGGACTGCGCTACTTTTTACTGCGCCTTTCGTTTCTGATTCAGCGATCGCTGTCGCTTTCGTATTGGGCGGTACAGGGTTGGTTGGTCTCGGACGGTATCTCTACATCAAGGAACGGCGCACCTCAGAGAAGGACGATTAGCCTCTACTTGTCGTGCGGGGACACATGCCCCTTTTTCGGCCTTGGAGGCGCGCCAGTGCTGAAGTTTCAAAATGGCGCCAAAAGCTGGTCCCCTCCCTTTTCTAAAGGGAGGACGGGAGGGATTTGCAGCGGTCGCAAAAAGATTGCGCTTCAGCTCGCGTAGGTGCCGGGGGTAGCCCGGCGGCTACTTACCTTTCTTGCTTCGCCAAGAAAGGTAA
>CAYSKY010000321.1:1090-4675 GCA_964431425.1 uncultured Burkholderiales bacterium | reverse complement strand
GCTCATCACCCAATCGCACACTCGCGCATATTTTGAAAGGCCGATGAGGTTGGAATGTTCGTTCGGCATGATGCCGATCCAGACTTTTCCCATGATCGGGCACAAATGATGGGAGCAGGCGCTGCGCACGGTGATCGGCCCGACGATCAGAAGCTCGTTGAGCTGCTCGATGTTGGGAAATTCGGTGACTTCAGGCATGGGCTCATAGCGGCCGCGAAAGACCTCGGTCAGAAACATCTTTGCGACCCGCTTCGCGGTCTCCTGGGTGTTGTGATCGCTGGCGGTATCAATGACCAGGCTCTTGAGCACTTCCGACATCTTGGCCTCGACTTCATCCCGAAGCGCGTCTACCTCGCCTTCTCGGACGAAGGACGAAATGTTGTCGTTGGCATGGTAGCGCTGGTTTGCGCGAACGAGGCGGGACCGTATCCGTGCGGAAACCGGTTGCGAGGCATCCTCATCATCGTTCCGGAAAAGCGGTGTGGGCGTGGTGGACATTGCATTCCTCGCGGGTGGCGTTATTCGCTTCGCGTGCGATGAGTTTAGGTGATTTCCGGCGACTACTGCAGGCCGCAGCCGAAGAAAACAGGGCCGCTGCAACCCGCTGCAGCGGCCCTGTACTCGCAGGTATGGAGATCAGCGAACTGCGTCGTAATCCTTGAGCGAAGATTTCATTTTCTGCATCGCCTTGGCTTCGATCTGGCGGATCCGTTCTGCCGAAACACCATATTCAGCCGCAAGTTCGTG
This sequence comes from uncultured Burkholderiales bacterium, assembly GCA_964431425.1. Taxonomy (GTDB): domain Bacteria; phylum Pseudomonadota; class Gammaproteobacteria; order Burkholderiales; family Usitatibacteraceae; genus UKL13-2. The sequence goes on along the minus strand of CAYSKY010000321.1, from coordinate 3,928 downwards.
CAGGGTCTTTTCTTCACCCTCGCTCAGCCAACGCGTTTCGATGATGCGACGGCTGCGTTCGTCCAGGCTTTCCAGCGCGGCCCGCATGCCTTCGGTTGCGGCGGTTTCCTTTTGGTTCGCGGCGATCCGTTCCGAAGGATCGATCGCGGAATCCTGAAGATAGGCAATCGGGCTTACCCAGTTGCTGTCCTCATCGTCATTGCTCGGCTCCAGCGATACTTCGCCGCCCGAAAGGCGCTTTTCCATCTCCGTCACGTCGGTTTCCTTCACATTCAACTGCCGCGCGACTTCTTTCACCTCGGTCGGGGAAAGGGTGCCGAAATTCGGCTTCATGCTGCGAAGGTTGAAGAACAGCTTGCGCTGCGCCTTGGTGGTTGCTACTTTGACGATCCGCCAGTTCTTCAGGATGTACTCGTGGATTTCAGCCTTGATCCAGTGGACCGCGAACGAAACCAGCCGTACGCCGCGGTCGGGATCAAAGCGCTTCACAGCTTTCATCAAGCCGATGTTGCCCTCCTGGATCAAATCCGCGTGTGGCAGGCCGTAGCCGGTGTAATTGCGCGCAATCGACACTACCAGGCGAAGGTGGGACATCACCATTTCCGAGGCGGCCGATAAATCGCCGTGGGTTTTCAGTGCAACGCCGAGTTCGTGTTCACGTTCGGGCGTGAGCATCGGAAATCGATTGACGGTAGAAATGTAGTTCTCAAGGCTGGCAACGGAGAGAGCGGGAACATTCATGGTAGCGGTGGTCATGTGGCCTCCAACAAAGCTATTTTTCACAATTGTGCCGATTTTAGCACTCTGCGTCTATGAGTGCTAACAACGAAAAAAGTTCAATGGATTTTGACCGACATTGGGGTCGGAATATCGCCAGCTTCAGATAACCTCATAATATTGCAGGGATTTTTTCGCCTAAAAAGCCGACAAATTCCATCGGTTATTGCCGCTCTTGGCTGGCATTGCCGAGATGAAAAGTCTAGCTATGGCGCGGTGTTCAGGCCGAAAGTGTCTGGAACAGCGCACCAAAGCTAGACTTTGGCTGCAATCCGCTAGCGCGCGCGGCGCACGTACAGGCCTGCCGACAAAAGTGCGCCAAGCAAACCCAGCAGCGTGCTCAGACCAATTACGGCCACCGCCAGTTCAAACGAAGGGGGCCGCAACGCAAATTCAGCCCCATAGGATCCCGCGAGCGCGCGGACCTCGCTTCCAATCCAGACCGTCAGGCCGGTAACGATGCTGACCGCCACACTGCCGGCCAGCAACCCTTGTGTGGCCCCGAAATACAGGAAGGGCCGGCGAACAAAGCGGCGCGTGGCACCTATCAATCGACTTACCTCGATTTCCTCGCGTTGCGTGAGGATCTGCAGGCGGATGGTGTTGCCGGTCACGAATACCACCGCGAGGGCGAGTACGCAGCCGATCAGAAACACCAGCCGCTCGGCGAAGGTTGCGAACCTGCGCAATTTTTCCGCCCATTCGAAATCCATCACGACGCGTTCGACTTTGGGCAGGGCGGCCAGCGCTGTCCGCAATTGGGACAGCACCGCGGCATCCGTGCTGGCGGGGCGCAGGGAGAATGCATGCGGCAGGGGGTTCCCTTCCAGGCTGGCCATCAAGTCCTTGAAGGCCGCGACGCGTTTCATTTCGGCCAGGGCGGATTCCTTGGAAACAAACCTGATCGCATCGGCGCTGCCGCTAGCCGCGCGGATTCGCTTCTCCAGTTCCCTCGCATCGGTCTCATTGGCATCCAGGGTCATGTAGACGTTGATGCTCGGATCGGTATTGACGCGACTCGCCACCATGGAAATGTTGGTGAACAACAGATAAAGCCCGAGCGGAAGTGAAATGGCCACCCCGATGACGAGGACCGAAAGCAATGAGCCTGCCGGTTGCGCAGCCAGGCGCCGCCAGGCGCGTCCGCATGCCTGCACGTGACCTCCGACCCAGGCTCTCATGAAATCAACGCCCCGGACTCCAGCGCAATGCGGCGGCACGCAAGATGGGCGAGTCCGGTTTCATCGTGGGTTGAGAGTAGTACGGTCACGCCTACCTGGTTGAAGGACTTGAACAGATCGACAATCTGGGCGGCGTATTCCTGGTCCAGATTCCCGGTGGGCTCGTCGGCGATCAGTATCGAGGGACGGTTTACGATAGCGCGGGCGATGCAAAGCCGCTGTTGCTCGCCGCCGGACAAACTCACGGGATTGGACCTTTCACGGCCTAGTAGTCCCACCTTGTCAAGCGACGCCCGCACCCGCTTGCCGATTTCGACGCGCGAATAGGCGGCGATTTCCAGCGGCAATGCGACGTTGTCAAATACCGAACGGTCAAACAGCAGCTTATGGTCCTGGAATACCAGCCCCAGGTTGCGCCGTAATACTGCGAGCCCGCTCTCCTTCAAGGTTCCGACATTCTGGCCGTTGACTGTGACCGTGCCCTGTGTGGGCAACTCGATACCAGCGGCGAGTTTCAGAAATGTGGACTTGCCGGCGCCGGAACGGCCCGTGACCGCAACCATCTCTCCCTTGTCAATACGTACATTGACCGACTTGAGCGCTTCGAAGCCGCCCGGGAATCGCTTGCCGGCGTTGTCAAAACTGATCATGTCGTCTATTTGAACAGGGCATCAACAAATTCCGAGGCGCGGAACGGCCGCAAATCGTCGATCGACTCACCAACGCCGATGAATCGTACCGGAATGGGATGTTCCGCACGCTCGACGGCGAGCGCTGCGATCATGCCGCCCTTGGCCGTGCCGTCCAGCTTGGTGACCACCAGGCCGGTGAGCCCCAGGGCATCGTCGAACGCCTTGACCTGCTGAAGCGCGTTCTGCCC
>CAYSKY010000321.1:0-1080 GCA_964431425.1 uncultured Burkholderiales bacterium | reverse complement strand
GGCCGTATTGCTCCGCCGCGGCAACCAGCACGCCGCCGCGCGCGGTGCCGTCCAGCTTGGTCATGATCAGGCCGGTCACGCCTGCCACTTCCTTGAAAATCTCGATCTGCTGAAGCGCGTTCTGCCCCGTGTTTGCGTCCAGCACCAGCAAGCACTCGTGCGGTGCGGTTGAATCGGCCTTGCCAATCACCCGCCTGACCTTCTTGATTTCCTCCATCAGGTGCAATTGCGTGGGGAGCCTGCCGGCGGTGTCAGCCAGTACGACATCAATGCCGCGCGCCTTTGCCGATTGAATGGCGTCAAAGATGACAGCCGCCGCGTCGCCGCCCTCCTGGGAAATGACCACAACATTGTTGCGTTCGCCCCAGGTGACCAGCTGCTGCCTGGCCGCGGCCCGAAACGTGTCGCCGGCGGCCAGCAGCACGCTTTTGCCCTGCGACTGAAAATACCTGGCGAGTTTGCCGATGGTCGTCGTTTTGCCGGCGCCATTGACGCCTGAGATCATGATGACAAACGGTTTGGCGCCCTCGACCAGGAGGTCTTGCTCCAGCGGCCGTACCAGCACTTCCATCAGTGTGGCAAATTCCGCCTGCAGGGCGCCTGCGTCGCCAAGGTGCTTTTCCTTGGCAACGTCCCGGAGTTGGCCAACCAGCCGGGTGGCAGCGCGTACACCGACATCCGCACTTATCAGTGTGGCTTCAAGTTCCTCGAACAGGGATTCGTCGATCCGGCCATGGCGCGAAAACAAGTCGCCTACATCGGTCGACAGGATGGCGCGCGTCTTGGCGAGGCCCGCCTTCAGGCGTGTCATCCAGCCGGAGGACGGTGGCGGCTCTGAAGTGTCTACTGAGACCGGCGTGGGTGTTTTTGAGCCAAAAATGCTGAACAAGGGGAAACTCTGGGAGAATTTTGGAATGTCGACCCATTTTAAGCCATCCTCCCCGAGGAACACCCGACGGCAGAACCGTGTTCGCATTATTGGGGGCAAATGGCGCAGCCGGCTCATTGAATTTCCCGACCTGCCAGGCTTACGCCCCACAGGTGACCGAGTCCGGGAAACCCTGTTCAACTGGCTTGGGC
>CAYSKY010000320.1:0-4686 GCA_964431425.1 uncultured Burkholderiales bacterium | reverse complement strand
ACAAAGCGCCTGGCACGCTTTGTTTCATCCGGCGCGATCACCATGTTTCCGCCGGCTTTCACCTGCCGCGCCCAGCGCAGGAACAGACGTGTCGGCACGATGGACAGCAGCGCCACCACCACGAAGATGAACATCTTGGCGTGAAACGCCGGATTCGACAGGTAGAACGAGGCTCCCTTGGCACCCCATGCCAGTCGCGCCAGACCCGACAGCAGTGTGGCGACAGCGGAACCCATGTACCAGAGATCAATGCGACCGATCAACTTCACTATCGCTTCATCGGGCGCATTGCGCAACACCATGGCCTGTGCGGTCAGGAACGCAAACAGCAGGAAGATGGCCGTGAAGTGCAGGTACGCCAGCAGTGCATCGACGATCACGTGGGGATGACTTTCTTCATACGTTCCAGCGCCTCGGCAATACGGGCGACAGGCTGTGTGTAGGCAAAACGGATATGCGCGTCCGGCGCCGCCACGCCGAAGTCACGCCCCGGTGTCACGGCCACATGCGATTCTTGCAGGATTCGCCCTGCCAGTTTGAAACTGTCTGTAGCAAGACGCGACGAGTCTGCGTACACATAAAAGGCACCCTGCGGCACCACCGGCACGTCAAAGCCAAGGCTGCGCAGCCCGGGGATCAGGAAGTCGCGGCGGCGTTCAAACTCCCGGCGGCGTTCCTCCACGATCGCAATCGTGTCATCTCCAAAGGCGGCCAGCGCCGCATGCTGTGCGGGCGCGGACGGTGAAATGAACAGGTTCTGCGCGAGCTTTTCGATGTCGCGCACGTACGCGGGCGGCACCACCACCCAGCCCAGCCGCCAGCCGGTCATCTGGAAATATTTGGAAAAGCTGTTGATCACAAACACATCGTCGCCCAGAGACAACGCCGTGGTGGGTGCAATGCCGTAAGTCAGGCCCTGATAGATCTCATCGACTATCAAGGTGCCTCGGCGCGCGCGAACTTCGCGATGGATGCCGGCAAGTTCATCGGGCGGGATCACCGTACCCGTGGGGTTCGAAGGCGTGGCAACCAGCGCGGCCACGCTGCGTTCGTTCCAGTGCGCGCCGATATGCTGCGCCGCCAACTGGTAGGCATGTTCCGGACCGACGGCAATGGTGCGTGGCGCGCCTTCCATGGCACGCACGAAGTGGCGGTTGCAGGGGTAGCCGGGGTCGGCCATCAGCACTTCATCGCCGCTGTTGAGCAGCACGCCGAAGGTCAGCAGCAAGGCGGCGCTGGAACCGGCGGTGACGATGATGCGTGCGGGGTCGACGTTGACCCCGTACTTGGTCCGGTAGAACGCTGCGATTGCTTCGCGCAACGGCTGGATGCCCAGTGCCGAGGTGTAGAACATGGGCTTGTCGTTGAGCGCGGCAATGGCAGCTTCGACAATCGGGCGCGGCGTGGTGAAATCGGGCTCGCCGATTTCCATGTGAATCACGTCGTGTCCCTGCCGCTCCAGCCCGCGCGCAGCGGTCTGGATTTCCATTACCTCGAATGGGGCGATGTGCGCCATGCGGGTGGCGAGACGGTGGAAGGATTCGGGGTTCATTGGTTTCGGGGGAAAACTCATTTCACCGTGGCCCGTGCCATGAATCAGACGCGCCTTCGCCGGCAGGCCGGCGTCCAATTTTGGCTACCGGAATGGTTTACTAAACTTGGACCCCGGCCTTCGCCGGGGAAGGAAATAACCGGTCAGTTGTTCAGTTCTTCCCACGCCTTCGTCACCCGCTTCACGCTCACCGGGTATGGCGTGCGCAGTTCCTGGGCAAACAATGAAACACGCAGCTCTTCAATCATCCAGCGATACTCTGCCGCCTTCGGTTCGATCCAGTCGGTAAGCTTCAGGGCATTCTGCCATAGCGGCCGGACCAGCCGCGCCTGTTCCAGGTCGCGCTCCATGCTGCCCTGTCTTGCCTTATTGAGCCGCATGAGGATGGCCTTCAGGTAGCGCGGGAAGTGCAGCAGTTGGGCCAGCGGCACATCGCGCAGGAATTCCACGCTGAACAGATGATCCAGCTGGTCCTCGATCTCCGGGCCGATGTGCTCCCAGGTCTTGACGTAACGCTCCTGCAGCAGCTTGCGGATCTCGGCGGAGGCGATAAGCGATTCTTCCATCGCCCGCATCAGCGCCTGGGCATTCTCGGCCAGCTTCGCCTTGCCGGCCACGCGCGCGCCGGCAAATGCCGGCTCGGCGCGGATGGCTTCTGCAGCGGTGTCGACCAGCGTGCCGGCGAAGGCAGCGAACACGGTTTCGGCGCGCATCTCATCCTGCGCGTGGTTCTTGGCCTGCGGGAAATACAACCCGTACTGGAATGCCGCCACCGGCGAGAACTTGATGCCGCGCTCCAGAAACTTCACCTGCTCGGCCATCTCCAGCATGAACAGGCGCGTGAGCCCGCGCCGGTGGCTTTGGCGCGCCGCTTCCGATTCGTCGAAGATCTTGATCGAGACGGTTGCGCCGCGGTCCACCAATGCGGGAAATCCGTCGTAGCGGATCTCGTTGCGTTCGAAATTGATGGTCGGTGGCAGTTCCGCAAAATCCCACTTGGTGATGTCGTCGCGCTCCAGGCGGTTGCGGTGCAGGGTGGAAAACACCGTGCGCGAGGCGTCAGCGAACTGCGTCTTCAGCGCTGCAAAATCGCGCGAAACCGCCAGTTCCTTTCCGTCGGCATCGACGATGCGAAAGTTCATCAGCAGGTGCGGCGGCAGGCGCGCCGGGTCCCAGGCATCCGCCGGCGCCGCAATCTGGCGGCGCTCGGACAGGTAGCGCGTCATCATGTCCTGCAGCGGCATTTCGGCGCCCGAGAGGTCGCGCATATCTTCGCGCCGCATCAGGTAGTCCACAAAGTCGCTCACGGTCTCGGGTACCGGCACGATCTGGCTGCGAAAACGCTGCGGCAGCGATTTGAACAGCGCGGCCACCTTGTCGCGCAGCATGCCCATCACCAGCCACTCAAACCTTGCCGCGATGACCTGGTTGAGCACGGCCACGGGCAGCGTGATGGTGACGCCGTCCATGGGATGCCCCGGCTCGAAGCGATACACCAGCGGGAAGATGGCCCCGCGGTGGCGCACCGACTTCGGAAACAGCTCGAAGGTGATTTCGTTGGCGCCGCGGCGCATCAGTTGTTCGCGGGTGAATTCCAGCACGCCCGGATTCTTCTTCTCCGCATCCTTGCGCCACTTCTCAAAGCCCGCCATATTCACCACGTCGGGCGGGATCACCGCATCGTAGAGGTGGAACATGTCCTCCTCGTCGATCAGCACATCCTGCCGGCGTGCCTTGGCTTCAATGTCCTCGATCTCGTCGATGAGTTTCAGGTTGAGCCGCAGAAACTTGCCGTGGGTATCGACCTCGCCGGCCACCAAGCCCTGACGGATAAAGATCTCGCGCGACTCCACCGGGTTGATGGCACCGTAATGCACCCGCCGGCGCGGATTGATGATGAGGCCGTACAGCGACACCTGCTCGAACGCCACTACCTGCCCCGACTTGCGCTCCCAATGCGGCTCGAAGTGGGTGCGCGTGACCAGATGGCCCGCCAGTTGCTCGATCCATTCCGGCTCGATGGCGGCCACGGTGCGGGCATAGACGCGCGTGGTTTCAGTCAGCTCGGCTGCCATCACCCACTTCATGCGCGTGGCCTTCTGCGCCGCATGCTGCTGGTTGCGGCGAGGCAGCTGGAACTTGATGCCGCGCGTGCCCAGGTAATGGTCGCCTTCGGGGCCCTTGGTACCGACGTTGCTGATGAGACCGGTTAGCAGGGCGCGATGAACTTGTGAGTATTGTCGCTCGGGCGCGCCGAGCAGGGACCCCGCGCGCGGGGATGCGACCGCAGACGAGCGACTGGGCCCCGACAGTACGGTATCCGACAAATTTGAGGATTTTCGCGGAGGGGCCGCGGGGGTTTCGTTCAGATGCATGCCCTGCGCCGTCACCAGCTCGGCCAACTGTGAATGCACATCACGCCACTCGCGCATGCGCATGGGCGAGAGGAAGTTTTCGTGCAGCTGCTGGTCAAACTTGCGGTTGGACTTCTTGTGCTTCCACGCGTCCTCGTAGTATTCCCAGAGCTTCACGTAGGCCAGGAACTCCGACTGCGGATGCGCGAACTTTTCATGCGCCAGCGCCGACTCCTGCTGCTTGTCATGCGGCCGGACGCGCGGGTCCTGCACCGACAACGCCGAGGCGATGATCAGCACTTCGTTCACGCAGGCTTCGCGCTCGGCTGCCAGCAGCATGCGGGCAATGGCCGGGTCCACCGGGAACTTGGCCAGACGCCAACCCAGCTTGGTCAGTTCTTTCTTCTCGTCCACCGCCCCCAGTTCAAACAGCAGCCGGTAACCGTCCTCGATCATGCGCGGGCTGGGCGGCTCGATAAACGGGAACTCGGCGATGTCGCCCAGCGCCAGCGACTTCATGCGCAGGATGACGTCGGCCAGCGAGGTGCGCAGGATTTCCGGCGTGGTGAACGGCGCCCGTGCGTTGAAGTCCTCCTCGCTGTACAAACGCACCGCGATGCCGCTGGCGACGCGCCCGCAGCGGCCGGCGCGCTGTTGTGCCGAGGCCTGTGAGATCGGCTCTATCTGCAGCTGGTTGATCTTGCTGCGCGGGCTGTAGCGATTGATGCGCGCCAACCCGGTATCGATCACATAATGAATCCCCGGAACGGTCAGCGACGT
>CAYSKY010000319.1:0-4697 GCA_964431425.1 uncultured Burkholderiales bacterium | reverse complement strand
CCACATCCTCGCATGGATATTTTCAACCGGTGCGTAACCGTCGGCTTTCGGCCAGGAGCGGCCAGTCATCCATAACCGTAAGAGTGTTGATGTCGAACAAAATTGAAGCTTCTGCAACCGCGTTGAATACTCACGCGGCTAAGTCCAAAACATTGGTCTGGCTTTGGGCCGCAATCGTCGGCGTGGGGCTTGTTCTTTGGCTTCTCGACAGCCTCAACCGCCTCCCCTTTGGGAGCCTCGCGCTTCATATATGGGCAATGGCATCCTTTGGGATATTTCTGACCGCACAACTGGTTACCGGGAACCTGCTCAGCAATCAGATGCGACCGACACTTTCAAAGCATGAGATGCCGTTTCAATACTGGACGATTGTTTTGCTCGAATGTTTCTTGGCCCTTGGACTAGTCTTCGTGGCGCTGAACGAAATCGCGCTTTTTGGGCGCTAGCCTTTGGCTGATGTCAGCTAGGAGCGTACTTCAATGTGCCTGTCGCTCTTGAATGCAAGCCGAACGGCACGTCACCCTTAGGCATGGAAATTTCCGATAACCAGATAGATGAGAAATCGCTTACCAGCCTCGGGGCAGAAGCCGCCCGGCTACTGGGCGAACGCGAGTTTGTTGAACTCGGCAATCGATTTGGCTATGCGCTCGCATTTGGACGCGAAGTTTCGCAAGCCATTGAGCAAGACCTTTTACGTGCAATATCCCAGCCAGCAAAGGGGTCAAATCAAACTGTTGCGTCGATCAAGGTAAAGTATTTCAAGCCGAATTCCATTCCGCTTTTCGCAACGGTCGAGTGTATTGTGAAAGTTGCTGACAACACTCATGTACTGATGGAAATGGTTGTTTCCGGTGGAAAAGAAAAATGCCTATCCTTGGAACAGATCAGTTAGTTGGAAACTGTCACCATTCGGTCAGTAGCAGTCTTTCGAGTTGATCCGCAAGGCAATTAGTGAAACGACGCTTAAACCATTGGTTTAGGTTTTAAACGAAATGACTTTCCTGACAATCCTGATTTCCTGGACGGTGGTATTTGGTATTGAGTGGCTTCTGCTCAGCCAACTTGATGACCAAACTGGCAGGGCGGGAATTGTTGCTTTCTGCATCACGTCGGGGTGTTTGGCTTATCGCATTCATGCGTGGAAAGCAGCACAAATACGGGCGCTAACATCTAAAAAGATGGGCGACTACCTCCTGTTATTCTGCATTTCGCTACTTATGGTCCGTGCGCTTGAGTTTTACTTTAGTGATGTGAAGCTCGCGGACATTCAGAGTTGGTCGGTTCTCTTTAGGGTGGATGGCCAAATTCCATTCTTCCTGTCTCCAATAATTGGCGTGCTTGGTTCAGCAATTATTGTTGGGGTTTTCGTTGAGAACCTCATTTTGAAAATTACGCGGCCGGTCGGCCCGTTGGTGGCCAGTGAAATCAAGTCGGATGATGTTATTGCTGATGAACGTCTGGCGCCGCGCTGGGCTCAACTACTTGCCGCCTCTCCTAAGCTGGTTGCATTTGTCGCTTTTCTGCCAATTGTCTACGCGCTGCATCTTGCAAAGGAATCCAATTGGGTGGGCGCGATCCTTGTATCACTCCTTTGGTTGCCTTGCTATTTTTGGGTGCTCAAGGAATTCAACGAATGGAGACTTGTTAGGTGGCCATTTTCAATATTGGGTACCGTCATATTGGCGGCACTTGGCGTAATGGTTGTGTTTCCCTATGGGTGGCATTGAGACGGTAGCTAATATTTCCGTTTGGAGATTGAGTGGCTCGGTGTCTGGTTCTCAGGCAGAGAATTTGAACGGCCGCTTTGTAGAAACCCGAACGACTGCAACGGGTCGGAAGCCGTCTGTCGCGCTTCTCGAAAGCAGTCATTCATCGATTGACCGCCATATAAAAACCCAAAGGGCCGCAACGGGTCGAGCCCCGCCCGCTGGATATCCAGCTTGCCTTCAACGGCTGTGGTTCGCCCAGTAAAGCGAGCGTCATCAAAATGGATCGACCGATTGCCCGTCCCGCTGCGGTAGGCATCCCGGTTTTATGTCGACGACATTTGATCTCCGGCAAACCCCAAACTTGTCTTTTTCCCCGCAGAAGTTCATCCTGATCGTTTGACAACGGGAGAACGGCATGGCAAAGCAGAACGAGCAATTCACGGAAATGAACCGCAAGAGCATGGATGCGGCCCTCAAGCTGGCGCAGATGTCGTTTGACAATGCACAGCGCATGATGGCGCTGCAGTCCGATCTGGCCAAAGAGATTTTTCAAAGCGGCATGGCCAATGCGAAGGCGCAGGCCAGCGCCAGCGACCCGCAGGCACTGATGCAGCTGCGCACCCAGTACGCGCAGACCGTGGCCCAGCGCATGATGGCCACCGCACAGCAGATGAATGCCGTGAGCGAATCGGCCAAGAATGAATTTACCCGTCTGGTTCAGGAGCAGATGGCCTCCGGCAGCCCGGACATGACGGCAGCGATGCAGTCGTTTCTGAAGGGCATGCCCAACAGCGGCCAGGGCCAGAACATGATGGAAGCCTTCCAGCAGGCGATGTCACAGGGCAAGGCGGCGATGGAGCAGTTCACGCAAGCCTCTGCGGATGTGGTGAAGAAGGCAACGAGTGCCGCGAAGAAGCCGGCCGCCAAGGCAAAGCGCCGCTAGCAGCGCAATGCCGCAATGAAAACGGCGCCTGCGGGCGCCGTTTTTGTTGGGCCCGCCGTTGCGATATCGCGTCGGTTCGGGGCTTGGGTTAGCGCTTGAAAGGATCGCCGAAGCGCCGGTCGGTATTGAGCGTGCTGTCGTCCAGGGTTTTCAGGAAGGCCACCATCGCGGCCTTGTCGGCGGCGGAAAAATTCAGCAGCCGCGGCTGGCCGTTACCTGCGCGCAACCGTTGGTCCAATGCCGGGCCCAGCTTCACACCGGTACTGTAGTGCTCCACCACCTCTTCCAGCGTCGCAAAGCGGCCGTCATGCATGTAAGGTCCGCCGACGCCAATGTTTTTCAGCGAGGGGGACTTGAAGAGCCGCGTTTCGCCCGCGTCGAGCCCGTTGCTGTCGGAATTGGCCGCCAGCGCGAAGGTGGGTGGCACATGGCAGGCGGCGCAGCCCGCACCGCCGGCACCGGGCGCGTTGATGAAGAGTGCCCGGCCACGATTTTCTTCGGCCGTGAAATTCGGCAGGTCCAGTGCCAGGTTGCGGTTCGGGGCGGCGGCGCTGAACACTGTGGCGTAGCCCGCGTCCCAGCGGCTGCCCGACGAGATCATGGCGCGTTCGAACTGCGCCAGCGCGGTCTGTATGCGCGCCTCCGTGATGGCGGGCTCACCGAAAGCGAAGTTGAACAGGTCCGAGTAGTAGGCAGTCGTCCCCATCTTGTTGATCAGGCCCGGGATGCCGCCCGCCGCCGCGGTCCAGCCCATTTCGATTTCGTTCTGGATCGGCTGTGTGGCCTGCGCTTCCACGCTGGCGGCACGCTTGTCCCAGAACATCGAACCCGGCCGGAAATAGCGCACATTGCCGAGGCGCATGGCGTGGGCCGAGGTAAACGCGGTGCCGGTGAAGCCCGCGCTGAAACGTCGCGGATCGCTGAAGCCCGCGGCCTGCTGGTGGCAGGACGCACAGGAGACAGCGTCATTCACGCTCAGGCGCTTGTCGTAAAACAGCACCCGTCCCAGCGTGGCGATGCGATTGGAGATCACGCTGCCGTTGGGGGCGTTGTCCAGCGGTGTGACGGTGGCGTCGTAGTAGGCCGGCAGGGTCGGGCTGGCGTAGTTGTCGAGCGCGTTGAAATCGATGGTGGTGAAGGTGCTCACACCGGTTGGGGTGGTGATGCCAACGACTGCGGGCGTGGTCACCGTGGTGGTTGCGGCAGTTGAGCTGCCGTCGCTGCCGCCTCCACCTCCGCAGGCGGAGAGCAGGCTGGCCAACAGGGCAAATGTGCCCGAATGAAGCAGGATCGATTGGCGGGCAAAACGGCAGTGCTGGGGCATGATTTGTTCCAACAGAAAAGGTTGGAACAAGTATAGGAAGCCCCATGCGGAGCAATGTGCAGAAAGTGTGGATTTTGCAGCGCCGCCGCAGCGGCCGCAGCGAATGACTTACGCAGCGGCCTTCAGAAAACCATCTTCATCCAGCCGGGTGTCATCCACGACCTCGTCGGTGCCTTCGATGACCGCGCAATTGCCCATGAACGGGATCAGCGATTTCTTGATCTTGCGGCCCTTCTTGCCTCCTTCACTGCTGTCACTGCATTCGTAGGAGCAGACGGTGACGTTGGACATGATTTTCTTTCGCGGTCGTTGAAGACCCAGTAAAGCACGGTTTGGGTGATACGCGATGCGCGGGAACGCACTTGCGGCAAATTCCGCTAATGCGTCAGGCGGGCCCACAGGCTGGTGCGGGGTGGCGGCGGCCGCCATTCCAGAATTTCCAGCGGCGGCTGACCTTCCCGTTCCACCATGCCGGCATGCTGCAAACCGCTGCTGTCCGCAAGCAAATCGGCCGTATGCCGGCTCAGGCACAGCACGGGGCCGGGATTGACCGCGACGCGCTCGATGCGGTCCATAAGGTTGCGTGCCTTGCCGATTACCTGGAATTGCCGGATGGGGCCGAATTCCTGCCCCGCAAGTTCACCCGTGCCGATGGTCACGCGCAGGTCGTAGTGCAGTTTCTGCTGTTGCAACAGCACGGGCATGCCCTCCAGCATGTGCC
>CAYSKY010000318.1:0-4699 GCA_964431425.1 uncultured Burkholderiales bacterium | reverse complement strand
TCGCTCGACAACGCGCTGGTGCTGGTGCGCGAGCGCGCCACGCGGCGGCAGTTGCAGCTGAAGGCCACTATCGCGGAGGGCATCGGCGACATCGTGGCCGACGAGCGCAAGGTGAAGCAGATCCTCATCAACCTGCTGACCAACGCGGTCAAGTTTTCCCACCCGGGCGGGTGGGTCGAGGTGATCGTGGCGCGTGGTACAAATGAAACCATGATGACGGTAAAGGATATGGGACCCGGAATCGCCATGGCAGATCAGGCGGCGATTTTCGAGGAATTCCACCAGCTGAACACCGGCGGCAGCGCCAAGCAGGAGGGCACCGGGCTGGGCTTGTCGCTGGCGCGGCGCTTCACCGAACTGCACGGCGGGCGCATCTGGGTGGAGAGCGAGGTGGGTGCCGGCGCAGCGTTCACCTTCACCCTGCCGGACCGCGAGTTGCCGGCGGATGGCACCGCCCACAGCGGGGCGGTGGCCTGAGTCCGGAAGCCGCGCATCCGGCGGCGACTGATGCACGTAAAGTAACAGGGATGGAGAAACCCTTGATCCTGATTGTGGAAGACGACGAAAAGAGTCGCCGCCTGATGCGTGATGTGCTGGTGCATCAGGGCTATCAGGTCATGGAAACCGACCAGGGCGAAGCCGGGCTGGATATGATCCGTTCGCTGCGGCCCGCGCTGGTGCTGATGGACATTCACCTGCCCGGGATTTCAGGGCTGGATGCGATCCGCGAGATTCGCGCGGACGCGAGCATCGCCGGCACCAAGGTGCTGGCGGTGACGGCGTCGGTGATGGGCAATGTGCGCGAGAAAATTCGCGACGCCGGATTTGATGGATTCGAGCCGAAACCACTCAACCTCAAGGAGTTTTTGGGTACTATTCGGACATTGCTTCCCGCCTGATTGTCAGCGCGTGCCCTGGGAGGGGCATCATGGCCGCAACCCCCGAACGCAACGAGCAAACTGCCGAAACCGGCACCGTGTTGGTGGTCGATGACCAGGCCGCCAACCGCCGCCTGCTATCGGACCTGCTTTCGCTGCAGGGGTATCAGGTGCGCGAAGTCGAGGATGGTGCCGCGGCCCTTGCAGCCGTGGCGGAGTTCTCCCCCGACCTGGTGCTGCTGGACGTGCTGATGCCGGGCATGGATGGCTTCACCGTCTGCCGCAAACTGCGCGAGAGCGCTGCCAGCCGCATGTTGCCGGTGGTGATGGTGACCTCCCTCGATCCGCACGAAGAGCTCGTCAAGGGGCTCGATGCCGGCGCTGATGACTTTCTTTCCAAGCCCATTCACCCGCCAGAGTTGCTGGCTCGCGTGCGCTCGCTGTTGCGCGTGAAGCGGCTGTACGACCAGGTGGACGCGCAGGCGCGGGAACTGGCGGTGTGGAACGCCAGCCTGGAGTCCCGTGTGGCCGAGGAAGTGGCGAAAAACGAGCGCCTCGCCCGCCTCAAGCGCTTCCTGTCGCCGCAGCTGGCCGACCTCATCGTCGCCGGCGGGGCGGAAGACCCGCTGAAATTCCACCGCTGCGAGATCGCGGTGGTGTACATCGACCTGCGCGGCTTCACCGCCTTTGCCGAAACCACCGAGCCGGAAATGGTGATGCAGGCGCTGCACGACTATCACGTCGCCATGGGGCACCTGGTGGAACGCTTTGGCGGGACCCTGGAGCGCTTCACCGGCGACGGCATGATGGTGTTCTTCAATGATCCCGTGCCGATTCCCGACCCGGCCCTGCGTGCAGTGGAAATGGCGCTGGAAATGCGCGCCAGCTGCGATCGCCTGTCGGTGCAATGGAACCGGCGTGGCTTCGAACTGGGCGTGGGCTTTGGTGTGGCGGTGGGCTATGCCACGCTGGGGGCGATCGGCTTCGAGCAGCGCATTGATTACGGTGCCATCGGCACCGTCACCAATCTGGCTTCACGGCTGTGCGCCGAGGCGGCGGCGGGGGAAATACTGGTTTCCCAGCGCGTCCACGCCGAGATCGACGGACAGTTTTCCACCGAGTCGCTGGGCTCGATCGCCATCCGTGGCCTCGCGCGTCCGCAGCTGGCCTATCGCCTGCTCGGCGCTCAACACACCGTCAACCCATGAAGCGCTCCGTCCAGCTTGCCCACATCCGCCAACTCTGCTGCCTCGGCATTTCCGGGCAGTCGCTGATGCCCGCGCTGTTGAAGGCGCTGCGTGAGTTTGTCGATGCCGACTCGGCGGGCTTTTTCTGGGTGGATGCCAAGGGTGACATGACCAACCTGTACGCGGACCGCATGCTGCCGCCCGGGTTGATGAAGCTCTACTTCGAACGGCATTACGACGGCCCTGAATTCCCGTTCCGCAATTCGTTCCTGCAACGCGCCTCGGCGCCGGAGGCTGTGACCTCGGGCAGCCCGACGCCGGCGCTGCTGCGCACCACCTACTACAACGAAATCCTGCGGCATCTGGACGCGCATCACACGATGTACGCTGTCATCCGCGACCAGGGCGATGCGCTGGGCCAGTTGTCGCTGTACCGCACCCGCAATGCGCCAGCGTTCACGGCCGCCGAACGCACCTCTATCCGCGACATCACCCGCTACGTTGCCCACGCAGTAAACCGGCCCGCAGACCTGTCGCGCAAAGACCAGTTTGTCGACACCGACGACGAAGGGCTGGTGATTGTCGATGCCCGGGGCAACATCGTCCGCGCTACCGCCGCGTCACTCAATTTCCTGGCCATGGCCACCCGGCGCGAATTCAACCCGCGCACCACGCCGCTGTTGGTGGGCGATGCCACGCCGGAGATCGTGGTGCGGCTGATCGACCGCGTCCGCCAGATCGGTGTGGGCGGCGTGGCACCGGCCCCACGCGAGCACGTCGACGGCCCGTGGGGTCGGTTTCTGCTCAGCGCCTACACGCTGGACGATGCCGTTACTGCCGAGCCCGCGCAACTGGGCATCCACATTCGCCGCAAGCAACCCATGCTGGTGAAGCTGGCCGAGGCCATGGGGTCTCTGGAGCTTTCGCCGCAGCAGCGTGAGGTGGCCCTGTTGCTGGCGCAGGGCAAGAGCAACCAGGAAATCGGCGCCGCGCTGAACGTGAGCAACAACACCGCCAGTTACCACATCAAACAACTGTTCCTGCGGCTGGATGCCCACGACCGGGCCGAGGCGGTTTCGCGCCTTTTGGAACATTCCTGACCAATTGCGGCACCCGCGGGCGCGGCCTGCCGATTCGTGCCAGCCGCCTTCCCCCAAAAACGGTACAGCCCGCGCCTGAGGCTCAGGTATAGTCGCCGACATATCAACACCAGCTACCGGCCGGGGAGCGAGACACACCGCAATGCTGGACGTGCGCACACTGTTCGTGGTGCTGGTTTTCACCAGCGTCATCATCGCCGTTTCGATGGCGGTGGCGGCGGAATTCCGCCTGCGCGACGGCATCGGCAAGTGGACCTTCTCGCTGATGCTGCAGTCGCTGATGTGGCTGGCCTACGGCATGCGTGGCGTATGGCCTGATGCGGTGTCCATCATCCTTCCCAACACGCTGTTCCTGTTCGCCACGCTGGTGCAGGTGTCGGCGACGCTGGAGTTCTACGGCCGTCGCCTCAGTCCGTTCTGGTTCCTGGCACCGCTGGTGTTCGCCGGGCTGTTCTTCGCGGTGCTGCCCAATATCACCCAACGCGTCATCGCCACGGGCCTGGTGCTGGGTCTGGCCACCATGGCCGCCGGCATCGTCATTCACCGCGTGGCCGATAGCCGCCGCCCGGCGCGCTGGATGCTGGTGATCGGTTTTCTGGCGGCCAGTGTGGTGTTGCTGCTGCGCGCCATCCTTACGGTGATCGACCCGACCATGCTGCGCGATTTTCTCGCACCGTCGCCGTTCCAGGCCGCGAGTTTTCTGGTGGCGCTGGCGGTCATCATCGTCACCTCGCTGGGCTTCATGCTGCTGCACAAGGAACGGCTGGAAGAAACTGCGCAGCGCCTGGCCGTCACGGACCCGCTGACCGGCGCCTTCAACCGTCGCACCTTTTTGGAACTGGCCAGCAAGGAGATCGCCCGCAGCCAGCGCATGCAGACGGCGATGTCGCTGTTGATGCTGGACCTGGACCACTTCAAGGCCATCAACGACAAGCACGGCCACCCGGCGGGTGACGAGGTGCTCAAGTGCGTGGTCGATGCGCTGCAGACCTGCCTGCGCCGCGAGGATCTGCTGGTGCGTTATGGCGGCGAGGAATTCTCCATCCTGTTGCCCAATGTCTCGCTGGATCAGGCCATGCTGCTGGCCGAACGCGCGCGCCAGACGGTGGAAAAGCTGGTCATCAACATCAACGGCAAATCCATTCCGGTCTCCATCAGCCTGGGGGCGGCGGCGTTACGCCGTGGCCCCGAAGACAACATCAAGGCTTTGGTCAGCCGCGCCGATGAAGCGTTGTATTCGGCCAAAAAAGCCGGCCGCAATCGCTCGGTGGCGTATCCGGAAAACTCCACCATTGCCTTGCTGGTGAAAACTCACCGCCGCACGGATAGCTAAACGCGCAGCGGGACCCGCGGTGCGTTGGCGACTGCGTGGCCCCGTCAGTGGGACCGGGTCATGAGATATCGAAACTCCAGCATTGGCGCGGCTTTCCGGGCCAAAATGCCCTGGAAGCCGCGCCAATGCTGGAGTTTTGCCAAAAAGTGCCGGTTGGCGTGGCCTTTGAATCAGGCGTCGGTGTGCTTGTCTGCCAATACC
>CAYSKY010000317.1:0-4719 GCA_964431425.1 uncultured Burkholderiales bacterium | reverse complement strand
GAGCGGCCTTGGTATCAGCATCGCCGCCTCAATTCTTGTCATCCTGCTCAGTTCCCCTGCTGAGGCCAGCGCCAGCGATGGGCTGAGCCGCCGGGCAACCGATGTGGAGACGCCCGTGGCTGCGGCAACGCCGGGGTCACTGCTAATGGGCGACGGCTGCGATGTCATTGAAATCCAGGCCATTGAGCGCGATTGGTACGTGCGTGTACATGACCGGAAAGTTGAAGTGCGCGTCATGCAGACCTTTGCCATCCCTGCCGGCGAACCATCGGCGGGTGTGTTTCAGGCGCAACTTCCGCAAGCGGCAAACTGGAAGACGTTGTCGGTCCAGTCCGGCCCGCGGGAATGGTCGGGCAAGCTGGTCAGCAATCGCCAATTGCTCGCCATGTTACCGGCCGACTATCGTCGCCAGGCGCGCGAGTTCGTCATGTTGGCTAACGACGGCGATGGTCTGATCACCACCAGCCCGCTGATGGCCTTGCAGGAAAACGAAAGTCTGGTCGTTCAATACACCTATGTCATTGATGGCGCCAATGCAGGAAAGCTTATGTTGCCTCTCGAGCCGGAGGCGACCATGCCGGATAGCTGGAGTGATGAAGACGCTGAATCCGATGGGCCGAACCGGTCGCGAGTGCGTGCCGCCAGTACCTCGGTTTGGGTGGAATGGATAAGCGCGTTACCGCTGCAGGTATCCGCACCCGCCGGCACCGAATTTGATCGGGCACAGCAGCGGGTACAAGGCCTGAGCTGGGCCACGCCCGCCACAGCCCCTGGTGCACAGTTTGTCGTCACTTGGGCGAAGTAGCCATATAACCGTACCCGGAGCCTGACGCCCGCGTCCCCGCGACGGTACCCACCGTCGCGGTCAAACGTACCTTCCCCGCAGGACGCGGGCGTCCGCTGGGCCAATCCACACCGAAGGAAAATCCCGTGCAAAAAACTGTTCTTTGGCGCGTTGCCATGATCATCGCGCTTACCCTGCTTATGTTGATACCGCTGACGCTGATCCGCAGTGTGGTCTCCGACCGGCAGATGTTGCAGCGCCATGTTGAGGAAACCATCGCGGGCAGTCTCGCCGGGCCTCAGCGTATCGCGGGTCCGGTGCTGGTCGTGCCCTATTGGGAGCGCGAGTACCTGACAAAGACCGATGAGCGGGGACACGAACAGCGTCAGGCGATCGACCGGCCCCGGCAGGCGATATTCGTTGCTGAGAAGTTGAGTTACACCGGCGATGTGCAGGTGTCACCCAAGTACAAAGGCCTCTACAAAGCGCTCGTGTACGAAAGCGTGGGCGGATGGCAGGGGGAGTTTGCCGTGCCACCCAACCTTGGACTGGAGTCGGATGCGTCGCGTATCACGCTCGGCAAACGGTATGTGTCCCTGGGGATCAGCGATGTGCGAGGCCTGCGTGATTCGCCGCAAATCACCTGTATTGCACTGGCGCTGGTGAGCGCCAGCGGCTCACGCCTGGATGCCATTGGAGAAGGTGTGCATGCAATGCTTCCACCGCTGGAACTGGAAAAATCGCGTACTTTCAAACTGACGATGACGCTCAAGGTTGCCGGAACCAGTGGCATCGCCTTTGTGCCGCTCGGAAAATTCACCAGCGTCAAGCTTGCTTCAAGGTGGCCGCACCCAAACTTCGGCGGTCGCTTTCTGCCGGTGGCGCGGCAGATTGACGCTTCAGGTTTTACTGCCACCTGGGAGACCTCGCATCTGGCGAGCCGCAACGGCGCCCTGCTCAAGGGAGCTGCTTCGCCGGAGCGCAATGCGATCGTGTTTGAGGCGTTTGATGTCACCTTTATCGAACCGGTCAGCATCTACCTTCAGGCCGAACGCGCGGTGAAATATGGCGTGCTTTTCATTGCCATCACGTTCGCCGCGTTCTTCCTGTTCGAGACACTGAAGGAATTGCGCATCCACCCGCTCCAGTACGCCATGGTCGGCCTGGCCCTGTCGACGTTTTTCCTGTTGCTGGTCAGCCTGTCCGAGCATGTGGCGTTTGCGATTGCCTACGGCATTGCCGCCTCGGCCTGTGTGCTGCTGATCAGTTACTACCTGAGCTACGTGTTGGGCGGGTGGCGACGAGGTGCCGTCTTCGGCGCAAAGCTGCTGGTGCTCTACGGGGTTTTGTTCGGGCTACTGCTGTCCGAAGACAATGCCCTTATGCTGGGTTCGTTATTGCTGTTTGCCGTGCTGGCGGCGGTCATGATCCTGACGCGCCGGGTGAACTGGTACCGCGCCCCGGCGAACGTTGGTGCTGCGCCGGCGACAAGCTGAACGGAACCATCTTGACCCTGTCATTGAGATAACTGTATATTAATACAGTTATCTCAATCTTCACGGGGGAAACATGTCGCTGAGCACCACCAACGCCGCCATTGGCGCCGAGCGCGACCGCATCCACAAAGGACGCGGAGCTGGATTGAATCTGGAAGGGCGCTTTGAGCGCTGGCAGCGTGAGGCGTTTGATGATGGCTGGCAGGATGAGTCCGCGGATGCCGGCAGCGGAATCCCGCTCAAGACAACCATCAGCCGCGAGCACGCGAAAAGCATCATTTCCACCAACGACTCGCCCGACATACCCTTCACGTATTCACTCAATCCCTATCGGGGCTGCGAGCATGGCTGTGTTTACTGTTTCGCCCGCCCATCTCATGCTTATCTGGGGCTTTCGCCCGGACTGGATTTTGAAACGCGCCTGTTCGCGAAGATGAACGCGCCCGACTTGTTTCGGCGCGAGTTGTCGCGGCCGGGATTCCGTTCGGACGTCATTTCCATCGGCGTCAATACCGACGCCTACCAGCCCTGCGAGCGTGAACTGAAGCTGACCCGCCAGTGTCTGGAAATCGCGTCCGAATTCAATCAGGCGGTCGGCCTTATTACCAAGTCATCGCTGATCGAGCGTGACATCGACATTCTTCGCGACATGGCGCGGCGCGATCTGGTCCATGTCGCAGTATCCGTCACCACGCTGGACCATCATGTGTCTCGCTATCTGGAACCGCGTACCGCCGCCCCACTGCGGCGCTTGCAGACCATCCGCGCGCTCGCCGATGCGGGTATCCCGGTGGGCATCAACGTGGCACCGGTCATCCCATTCCTCACGGATCACGAGTTGGAAACATTACTCGAACGCGGACGGGACATGGGGGCCACGGCGGCCGGCTACATCCTGCTACGCTTGCCATTCGAACTGAAGGCCCTGTTTCGCGACTGGCTCGAGCAACACTTTCCGCTGAAGGCCGCCCACGTGATGTCCCGCGTACAGGAAATGCGCGGCGGGCGCGAGAACGACCCGAACTTCGGCACGCGTATGGTGGGTGAGGGCATATTCGCCAAATTGCTGGCCCAACGTTTTTCGCGTGCCTGTACGCGGCTTGGCCTCGAAATGCATGGTCGGCGCGAGATCCAGCGTCTCGATATCAACCGCTTCGCCGTACCCGGCCAGCCGGTGCAGGCGCAGCTAGCCTGGTAGCGGCAGCGTCGCCCAGGCCGGCTGCTGCGACATCGCCCGCCGCCACGCACGCGCGCCGGGCAGCCCGCGATACAGGCCCAGCGTATGACGCATGATTGAATGGCGCGGCACACCGGCAGCCGACTGCTTTGCCACGTAAATCGCGAGTGCCGCCTCCACCGCGTCGCGCGTGGCGACGGGGTGTTCATCACCGTAGAAGTCGCGGTCAACGCTCGCGAGCCAATAGGGGTTGTGATAGGCCTCGCGGCCGATCATCACGCCATCCACATGCTGCAGGTGGGTTTCGATGGCCGCCTTGTCCGTCACGCCGCCGTTGAGCACAATGGTCAACGCCGGAAAGTCGCGCTTGAGCTGGTAAACCACGTCGTACTTCAGCGGCGGCACCTCACGGTTCTGCTTGGGGCTGAGCCCTTTCAGAATGGCGTTGCGCGCGTGCACGATGAAGACACGGCAGCCGGCCGCAGCGACCGTTCCGACGAAGTCGCGGACAAATCCATAGCCTTCTTCGTGATCAATCCCGATGCGGTGCTTGACGGTGACCGGGATGGACACCGCATCACACATAGCCTTCACGCCGTCGGCCACCAGTGCCGGCTCGGCCATGAGGCACGCACCGAAGCTGCCGCGCTGCACCCGCTCGGACGGGCATCCGCAATTGAGATTGATCTCGTCGTAGCCCCAGCGCTCGCCGAGACGGGCGCAGGCGGCCAGATCGGCCGGCTCGCTGCCGCCCAACTGTAGCGCGACCGGGTGTTCCTCAACGTTGAAATCAAGATGACGCGGCTGGTCACCATGAAGCAGGGCGCCGGTGGTCACCATCTCGGTATAGAGGCGGGTGTGACGGCTGAGCAGTCGGTGAAAAAAGCGGCAGTGGCGGTCGGTCCAGTCCATCATGGGCGCAACCGAAATTCGCGCATAGGTGTCGTCCCGGATGGAGTTCATAACAGCAAAGGCCCTGGGCTACCCTGTGCGGGCCATGGCTGGCACTGCCGGGCGGCGGTGGTTGGTTGGTTGGTCACTGGGGGTAGGTGCCTGGCAAAAGAATGCCACGGTCAACCTGGTCGATGTGGGTGCGGCCACAAAACGCCATAGTCAGGTCGAGCTCGCGGTGGATGATCTCCAGGCATTTCGTCACGCCCGCCTCGCCCATCGCGCCGAGGCCATAGAGGAAGGCGCGCCCGATGTAGGTGCCTTGGGCACCCAAGGCGCGTGCCTTGAGGACATCTTGCCCCATGCGAATG
>CAYSKY010000316.1:0-4748 GCA_964431425.1 uncultured Burkholderiales bacterium | reverse complement strand
CGTGGGGGCTGCGGGCTGCGCGGCGATGGCGTCGATTTCCTCGCGATGCACCTTCAGGGCGACCGTCAGTGCCGGGCCGAAATGTTCCGCACGAAATTCGCCAAACGGCGGCAGCCCGAACGGCGTGTCCCATTCGCGCAGCAAGGGGTTGGCAAGCAGTTCGGCGGGCAGGGGGGCGTTCATGGCGGCATCCGGAAAATAGGTGGGCACGATTCTACACGCGGGCCTGTCCGGAGCATGAAAGGCCAAAAGCCCGCCACGGATGCGGCTTCCCGGGCATTCTTGCCCCGAAAGCCGCACCCGTGGCGGGATAACTACTGCACTTGCTACCGGCGGGCGTCTACTCCTTGATGGTACAAACCTCGCCCTTGCAGGACACTTCTGCGTCCAGATACTTCAGGTTGGTGTAACCCTTGCGGCCGAGGATGTCGAAGGCTTTCAGGCTCTTCGCGCCGGACGCACAGTGGATGAACACGGTGCGGTCTTTGGGGATGCGGTCGGACAGTTTTTCAAAGTCCTCGATCGGCAGATTGACCGAGTTCTTGAAGTGACCGCGGGCATAGTCGACCGGCGGGCGGATATCCAGGATGTATTCCCCGGCAGCGACTGCACGCTCGAACTCCTTGGTGCTGATCTGACCCGGCGCGTACACCGGCGCCCAGGTGGCCTTGGCCAGTGCGGGGGCAGGTGCCAGCGGCGCCGTCCATGCGGTCAAGGGGATATAGGCCAGGCGGCGGAAGTCCTGGTCGCGCAACTCTTCGAGTGCGGCATTGACTGCTTCGAGGTCGCCGCGACCGACCACCACCAACGGCGCATTGCGGGAAAGGTAGGCGAGCAGGGCCTTGCCCTTGTCGGCGCCTAGATCTTTCAGGCTCAGCTGCAGCGTCTGTACGCCGGGCGCAACCACCGTTCCCTGGCCGGGTGTGGTGTCGATCAGGATCACATTGCCCTTCTTCACGAATCCTTCCGTTGCCACCAGCGGCTGCAGCTTCTGGTTCCAGCCAGGAATGCCGTTTCGGTACACCATGGCATCCGTGTAACCGGCCTTGCGGAAGATATCCGCCGAGTCGACCGACAGCGTGCATTCACGTCCGGCGCAATAGAACACCACCTTGCTGCTTTTCGGAATGGCGTACTTCTCGATCATGGCCGCCGTGTCTTTCTTGAGCACATCCAGCGGCAGGTTGATGGCCCCCGGGATGTACCCGGCGATGTATTTGCCGGCAGGGCGGCTGTCAAACAAACGGATTTCCTTGCCCAGCTGGCCTTTTTCGTACCAGGACACCATCTGTTCGTTGCTGGCTTCAGCGGCTTCCACTGCCGCAGCGGCGACCGGCTCGGCGGCCAGTGCCGTCATGGGCGGCAGTGCAAACGTGGCGAGTCCGGCGGCCACCAGGGCGACGGCAATCAGTGAGCGTTTCATGTTGTGTTCCTTTCAAGTGCGCCGCTGCGGGTCACGGCGGTGCGCGCGGGCGGACGGCCCGCGATCCGCCTGCGCGGCTGTGATTGCGGCCCGGGCGGCGATTCGGCGTGCCGCCACGGGCCAGTGGAGGAGGATCAGCAGCCGGCCGTTTTCTTGAACGATTGGCTGAGGTTCTTGCCGCCGGTGTTGTCAAACTTGGTGCGGATCTCGTCACCCTCGACGATCCGCTTGTCCTTGAACTTGTCGAGCGTGAGGTCGTCGGTGATGTTGATGGTCACGCTGCTGCCGGTCTTGTTGTCCTTGAGAACGGCGGTGGCGGACTTGCCGTCCGCGGCGAGCTTGATCTTGGTGATGGCACCGACCATCTTGACTTCGTCGGCTGACGCCGCTGGCGAAATGGTGGTGAGCGAGAGTCCGAGGACGGCTGCGATGAGCAGGCTGGTGAGTCTGGCATTCATGATGTGCTCCTTGCGTTGAAAGGGTTGGGTTTCAGAACTTGACTTCAAAGGTGGCGTACGCGTTGGTCGCCTTGGAAACGGGGGTGGTGGTCATCAACTGTCCGTTGACGTCCGAAATCTTCACGGGTGCACCCACCCAGTTGTTGCTGCCGGTGTAATCGAAGTTGTACATCTGCACACCGACGCGGAAGAACGTCTTGCTCAGGAAGGACGAGACCGGTGCATTGGCCAGTTCCTGGATGAAATACAGTTCCACCACATCGCCGCGGGTGCCGAGCTTGGAGGTCCAGATATCGTCCGCGGCCGGCGCGAAAGTAATCCAGTTCTTCGAGCCGCGGTTGTATTCGACGCCGAACTTGGTCTTCGACGGCAGGTCGTAGCGCACACCCAGCGAGATGGCGTTGCCGCGCTTGTTGGACGGCGCCTCGGGGTTGAAGAAGCCGCCGGTCATCAGGCCCTGGAAGCCGAACTGCGCCGAGACATTGGTGTTCGGCCGCGTGGTGCTCATGGCGATGTCGGCAAAGTAGTTCAGGTTGCCGGGGCCGACGTTTTTCAGGACGCCCATGGCCCCCATGCCGAACCACTCGATGTCGCCAAGATTGGTCTGGGGCATGGTGTTGCCGAAGTAGGTGTTGTTCATCTTCGGTGCGTCGAAGATGTTGAAACCGCGGTTCCATTGCAGCCAGACGCGAAGCGGGTCGGTGTCGACGGCGACCACCGCGATGCCCAGCATGTCGGTGTCGGCGATGGAGTTCGCCGGACGCGAGCGGAAGCCGCTTTCGAAGCCGCGGCCGTAGCAGATCTTGCCGTAGGCCCCGGCCAGTGCTTCGATCTCCGGCGCATAGCCGAAGGTGATGCCGTCAAACGCGTAGTCGACCAGCAGCGCGGGAATGCCGCCGTTGCCGGGTGAGGGCAGGTTCTGGCGGACATTGCTCGGCGCGCCATTGGTGGACGGCCGCCGGCCGACGGAGAACCACATGTCCTGGTCGGCAATGTTGCTCCAGGTGGCGTAGGCGCGGTCGACGTTCAGGTAGCTGCTGGAGGGAACATGGCCCAGGGTGCCATCGAACACCCCGACGCGATCGGCAAAGAACGGTGCGGCACCTGCATTGGTGACCGCGCTTTCGTCCTGTGCGCCAAACACCTTGTACATGCTGAAGTGCGCATTGACAGATACGTTATGGGTGGCCTTGGCGTGCAGGTCCAGACCGAAGCGGTTGGTGAACATCGTCTCGTTCTTGGGCTTGTGCGCGGGCACCTGGACTGCAAAGCCGCCAATGCCCTGGATCAGGCCGGCATTCATCGGGTTGGTCACAAAGGCGCGCGCCTGGTTGTAATTGGCCACCCCCGCCATCCCCTGCGAAAACTGCATCAGCGCCGACAGTGCACCGGCGGTGGACATGCCCATCTGGCCAAAGTAGGCCGACGAACCGGCTGCCGTGGACGGATTGCCGAAGAAGTCCGCCTGCAATTTGTTCTGGGCATTGCCAAATGTGGCGTTGACATCGGTGAAGGTGCGGGTTTCACCTTTCAGGTTGTCGAGTCGCAGCCGGTAGTCGCCGCCCACGGTCAGCCATTTACCGAGTGACTTGTCCTCAACCTTGGCCACCTGTTCCTTCACCTCGTCGGTGACTTTTCGGGTCTCTTCGGTGTTTGCCTTCATCTGGCTCTTGAGCTGGGCTACTTCGCTGCGCAGCTCCTGGATCATCTTGCGCAGCTCGGCTTCGTCAGCCTGTGCGCCCAATGGCAGGAACATGCCCGATACCAGTACGGCAATAAGTGTCTTGTTCAGTTTCATGTTGTTGCTCCTGTTGGATGACGGAACGCGACTACTCGACCTCTTCCCAGCCGGTCACCATCGCCTTGAGCTGCGAGGTGACCTTGTGGCCGGTGGTCGCGAGATACAGATGCGAAATCAGGAAGGCCAGCATCAGGAATGCGCCGATGGTGTGGCCGGCGGCGACCCACTGCAGCTGCAACTGGCCCAGGCCCCACGCGGCCCAGTCGGCGTGGAACAGGTAAAGCCAGCCGGTGATCCACAGCAGCGGGCTCAGCAGCGTGAGGATCAGCAGGTAGGTGAGCCGCTGCAACGGGTTGTGCTTGTTGCGCCGGCTCGGCTGGAACGGGTGCGGCTCGTGGCGGAAGATGCCGGATGAATAGAAGCGCGCCATCACCAGGATCTTTTCGCGCGTCGGGATGTAGTGGCGCCATTCGCCGGTGGTGAAATGCCAGAAGATGGCAAACACCCACAGGCCGACCAGCGTCCAGGCGGCGATGGTGTGATAACCCACCGCCTTCTCAAATCCGAACAGCTTGTAGGTGCCGTGGATCTCGAAGCCGGTGAGCAGCATGGTGATGATCAGGCCGGCCTGCGCCCAGTGCCAGAAGCGCTCGAATCCCTTGAAGATGTAGATGCGTTGTGTCATTTGCGTTCTCCCGTTGCCGGTGCGGCTTTGCGGTTGACGAAGCGCAGCACGCCATGGCCGGTGACACCGACCAGCGTCAGCAGGGCGAGTGCCCAGCCGGCAATTTCAATGAACTGGTGATGGTCGCGGCTGCGGCCGGGAATGTAGATGCCATCCACCTTTTCCAGCCGCCCGTTGCTCGTGTGGCAGTCGGCACAGCCCAGCGCCTTTTCCTTCGGCGCCACCATGTGGGTGATGGGCCAGCGGCTCATGGTCTCGACAAAGTCGAACTTGCCGGAGAACGGCTTGTCCACGCTGGCCATGCCGGTCTCGATGGCCTTCTGCCAGTTGAGGTTGGTCCAGTAAGCCGAGTCGTCGTTGCCGGCGAGATGCGGCACGATGAGTGACTTGGTGACGGTGTCAAACGGCTGCTTGCCGCGGAACGTCTTGACCGGCCAGATC
>CAYSKY010000315.1:0-4749 GCA_964431425.1 uncultured Burkholderiales bacterium | reverse complement strand
GCTTTGAGTGCGCCGGCGAGACGCATCTCCTCACAGCCGATGCCGTCGTGCTGGCTGATGGTGGCGCCAACCTGGACAAGGTCGGGGAGATTTCCGTATCGGAGAAGGACTATGCACAGAGTGCGCTGCTCGCCCACCTCGTGACTGATACCCCGCACCGCGGGACCGCGTATGAGCGGTTCACCGCTGAGGGGCCGGCTGCCCTGTTGCCATTCGGCGGCGATCGCGAATATTCGCTGGTGTGGGTTTCCAGTCCCGCGCGCATTGAGGAACTCAAGGCTTTGGATGCCAATGCGTTCATGGGCGCATTTGCCGCACATTTCGGGTCGCGCGCAGGCAACTTCGTTTCGGTGGGCGGGCGCCGCAGTTTCCCGCTCAAGCTTCGCCGCGTCTCGTCGCGGTCGGTGGGCAGGATTGCAGTCATAGGCAATGCCGCGCAGGCGCTGCACCCCGTCGCCGGACAGGGGTTCAATCTGGGTTTGCGCGACGCAGATAGCCTGGCGCAGTATCTCGCCTCCACCGAAGCCACCGCGGCGCTGGCCGGATTTGATGGCGATCGCACTCGAGACGTGGACCGGAGCATCGGCTTTACCGATTTCCTGGTGGGAACGTTCTCCAACAACCACCTGTTGAGCAGGCTGCCCCGGGGAATCGCACTGGCCGCACTTGACGCGCTGCCTTTTGCCCGGCGGGCACTTGCCCAGCGCATGCTGTACGGAGCCGCAAAGTGAATGCAAGCATCGTGGTGGTAGGTGGCGGGCCGGTCGGCCTCGCGTTTGCGCTGGCCGCTTCGCGCTTGCCCGGGGTTGACGTCGAAGTCATCGAGCGCTCCGTCCAGTCCTGGGATGCATTGCCTGAGGCAACCGACCATCGCGTTTATGCACTATCACCGGCCTCAACGGCCTTTCTTGAACGGCTCGGCGTCGTGCCGGACAAGACCCGGGTGGCACCGGTTCGCGGCATGAAGGTGTGGGGAGATTCAGCGGACGACGACGGCAGCCGGCTGGAGTTTGGTCACGGCGGACTGCTCGCATTCATCGTCGAGCATGCCGTTCTGATGCATTCACTGCGCAGCCGGCTCGCCGCCGACGGCAAGGTGCGTATCCGACTTGGTCAGGCGCCGTCCGGATTAAAAGTGGAAGGCGCCCGTCGATTGATTGCGCTGGAGGATGGGACTTGCCTCACTGCCGACCTGGTGATTGCTGCCGACGGCCGGCAATCGCAGATGCGGGAACTGGCGGGCATTCGAGTGGTTGCAAAGGACTATGAAAGCGACGGCATCGTCGGAAATTTATGCTGCGAGCGTTCGCACGGGGATGTTGCACGGCAGTGGTTTACCGCCAATGGTGTGTTGGCTTTGCTGCCGCTGCCGAAGAATCGGGTCTCGATGGTGTGGTCGGTTTCACGGGAGTTTTCTGCGTCTGTGTCGGCGGACGCCGGCGTGGAATTGGCTACGCGTATCGAAGCAGAGTGCGGACACGCGCTCGGTGCGATGTCGATCGCGTCACCTGTGGACAGGTTTCCATTGGCGCGTATTTCGGCCGATCGATGGGTGGAACCCGGCCTGGCGCTGATGGGCGACGCCGCCCACGCCGTCCATCCCCTGGCGGGGCAGGGCGTCAATCTCGGATTTGGCGATGCAGAGGCACTGTGTGACGCGATAGCGCAACGTTCGCGTTTTTCCAGCATTGGTGACATCGCCCTGTTGCGGCGCTATGAACGCCGGCGGCGCGAAGCGGCTTGGGCGGTGGGTCAGATCACCGACGGACTTCGCAGCTTCTTTTCAAACGAAGAAGCCAAGGTGAAGTGGCTTCGAAACCGCGGTCTGGGCATGGTTGAGCGCCTGCCGGTGGTCAAAACCCTGCTGGTAGACTACGCATCCGGCTGAATTCGGCCGGGGATTTGTGTGAACCAACCGGCGGCGAGGGCATCCAAGCCGCATCCCAATCGAAAGCTTTTTTGTGACCTACTCAAAATTTGTTGCGCTCATCTGCACCTGCCTGATGCCTTTTGCTGTGGCGGCCAATCCGGAGATTGTGAAGAAGGAACTCGAGAAGAAATACCCCGAGGTGAAGCCTGAGCGCATCACCAAAGCGGGTTACGGCGAGTTGTACGAAGTCTTTGCCAACGGGGAAATCCTCTACACCGACGAGAAAGTCACATACCTGCTGCTGGGTACGCTGGTGGACGCCAGCAATCGAGACAACGTCACCGAGACGCGCCTGCAAAAGCTCACGGCCATCAATTTCAACGAGCTGCCGTTCCAGCAGGCCATCAAGCTGGTGCGCGGCAACGGTTCACGGAAAATGGCGATATTCGAGGATCCCAACTGCGGCTATTGCAAGCGGTTTGAACAGGACGTCAATTCTCTCGACAATATCACCGCGTACATTTTTGTGTACCCAATCCTGTCACCCGATTCGATGGAAAAGGGCAAGGCCATCTGGTGCTCGCCAGACCGGCTCAAAGCCTGGCAGGACCTGATGTTGCGTTCAAAAGCGCCGACCGCCAAATCTACTTGCGATACGCCGCTTGACCAGGTGGTGGCCCTCGGCCAGCGCCTGAGGATCAACGGCACGCCATCCACCTTTTTCGAAGATGGAGAGCGTATTGCGGGAGCACTGCCGAAGGATCGCATTGAGGCGAAGCTCGCTGCGGTCGGCAAGGCTCCGGTACCCGGGAAAAAATAGCCGGGGTTCCAGCAGCACGGAAACCGACGGTCGCCTTGTGGGCTCGCCGCTACTTCTCGGTTGTCAGGCCCTGGCCGCAACGGCGAACAAGGCGATGTTCGCAATGATGCCGACCATCCATACCAGACTGCGAAGCTTGTCGGCGTTTCCCAGATAGGCAGCCAGGTAGGCGAGTCGTGCGGTCAGGAAGGCGACCGCCAAAGCGTCCACCGTCGCAACAGGCGCCTTGCACTGGCTCGCAATAATGACGCCCGCTGCAAATAGTGGAAACGCTTCGAACCCATTGAGGTGTGCGGCGTGGGCGCGGGCTTGCAGGCCGGTCAGCTTTGCCTCCCATGCACGCGGTTCAGCATTGTGGGCCAGATAGGTCTTGTCCCACTTGGCGAACCCGATTGCGAGGTAAGGCAGCAGGCCCGCTGCGAGCACGCACCAATAGGCGGTTGTCATTTTTTCGCTCCATCGTTTGGTTCTGGCGGGGCGGACGGGCTCGACCTGCCTGGTTGGACTTCGGGATCATAGCCGCGGGGCAGCAGCACCCACATTCGACCGGGATATTTCATCCGCCCCGCGAGGGCGCCTGCACCGTCTCCGAATCCCCAATAGAAGTCGGCGCGTACCGCGCCGCCTATGGCGCCGCCCGTATCCTGCGCCACCATCAGTCGTTGGAATGCCTGGCGGGATTCGGGGTGGGTGGTGGCGAGCAACACGGGAACCCCTAGCGGAATCACCCGCGGGTCAACGGCAATGGAGCGTTCCGCGGTTAGCGGTACGCCAAGCGTCCCGATAGGCCCGGTCAGTTCGTTGGGAAGTTCCTTGAAAAAGACATAGCTCGGATTGGTGTTCATGAACTGCTGTACTTTGCGCGGGTTCCGCGCTGCCCAATCCTTGATGCCCTGCATGGAGGCGCGTTCGGCCCGGATCTCCCCCTTGCGGATAAGGGCGCCGCCGAGCGACCGAAATGGATGCCCGTTTTGTTCGGCATAGCCGACCCGGATCCGTGACCCATCGGGTAACTGGATCTGCCCTGAGCCCTGTATTTGCAGGAAGAACAGTTCGACCGCGTTATCCACATAGGCGATTTCGAGTCCCTTTAAAGGAGCAGTCGGGGATTCGATTTCACTGCGGGACAGATAAGGCACGAGTTTGTTGCCGTCCAGCCGGCCGCGCAGCCGCCTGAATTTCAGGTCAGCGTACACATCAGCCAGGTCTGCAGCGATCAGGTCCTGCGGCGTTGCATAGACCGGATACTTAAAGCGCTTCGTCGGCGTGCGTGATCCGTATAGCAGCGGCTCGTAGTAGCCGGTCACCAGGCCGGCGTCCGTACCGTCAAAATTGACGACACGGTATGGCTCGAAGTTCTCGCGGAAAAATGCCAGGGCGAGGTCATTTCGAGGACTGATGAGGATGGCCAGCGCGCCGGTACATGCCTGGCGCCATTCAGCCCGTGATTGCAACTCTGTGCATCCCTGCGCGAACGTGGCCAGCGCTGCGACCAGGTTGTCGGACTGCCATCCGGGCAATGCGTCCCACTGGGCGCGCTCAAGGTGCCCTCGCGCCACCTCCGGCGTCGTTGGTGGGGGCTCAGGAACCACCTGTACCTCGGCCGGTGCTGGCAGTGGGCATACCGGGCAAGCCTCGCAGGCCGGGCACTTTGGTTCGGGGGCGGGTGGCCGTGGCGCGGCGCATCCACTTAGAAGCAACGCCAAGGCCAAGCCCGGCATGGAAATGTATCTGGAAAACGTTGATTTCATTGTGCGGCGAGTATAGCAACCGCCCTTGCAGCTGAAACTGCGGATGGCGGGTTGGCCGAGCCGCCGGAGTAGAATCCCGGTCGGAGACAGTGTCTGAAATTTGAAGGCGCGAGCCTTCAGTCTGCTGGCGGCGACCGCCGGAATTTGCAGCCGGAAACGGGAGTAACGAGGATGGGATGGGTGTTGTTTGAAGTGCTACTCGCGTTTGGGCTTGCGGTATTCATCGTGTGGTGGACATTCCCCAGGGAGAAAAAGCCACCTGCCACCAAGAAGCCGGATTGAACCCTTACGCCTCAGTGCAGTACACG
>CAYSKY010000314.1:0-4761 GCA_964431425.1 uncultured Burkholderiales bacterium | reverse complement strand
AACGATCTCCGACCAGGCCGCAAAGGAACGGCGCGGCGACAGGGTCAGCGGATCGTTGCTGATGACCGGCTTGGCCGGATCGCCACCCCACGTGACTTCCGATACCTGTTCCGGCCGGAACCACATCAGGAAATCCGGCTGCGTGGGAGAGAGTTGCACGGCCAGCACGCCGCTGGCGGTGGGCGACATACTGCCCAATGCGGGGTTGGCCCGTTCCAGCGACGAGGTACAGAACAGTCCATCGCTGACCTGCGTGGCCGCCCAGCGGCCCAGCGAGCGCAGCTCGGGGGTGGACGGCACATCGCCCGCGGTCATGACTTCGCCTTCGTAAATCAGCGCGACACCGGTCGCGTCCAGCGGCTGCATCAGCGCACGCGGCTGCTGGAACAACGCGGAGCGCCAGTCACCATCGGTCGAGGTGGCGTCGATCAGGCGCAGCTCCATGCGCCGCAACATCACATCGACCTGGCCCTGCACATAATTTTCCAGTGCCGCGATCCGCGTCGAAATCACCTCGCCCAGCAACTCGGACGCCGCCCGCACCGCGTAATGCACCGGTTGGGGTGAATAGTGATGGCAGGCCACCAGCCCCCACAAGCGGCCTTCACGCACCAGCGACACCACCAATGTGGCCGTGACCCCCATGTTCTTCAAATACTGGATGTGCAACGGCGACATGCTGCGAAGGTAGCAAAGCGACATGTCCAATTCGGCGCCGGTGCCCGGCACCAGCCGCGGCACCACGGCCACCGGCTGGTAATGCGCGTCCACCAACACCCGGGCACGGTTGCGGATATAGAGGTCGCGCGCGCGTTGCGGAATATCCGACGCGGGATAGTGGTGCCCAAGCAGCGATTCCAGTTTTTCATCGCGCGCCTCCGCAATGATCTCGCCGTGACCATCCGGGTCGAATTTGTAGAACATCACGCGGTCGTAACCGGCCAGTTCGCGGAAACACTTCACGGCGGCCTCGGAGAGGCTGGCGATGCTGATCGCATTGCTGAACTGGTGCACGGCGTCGCCAATGCGTTGCTGGAGCGTGCGGTGCACGGCCATGAGGTGCTCGACCTCGCCGGCCGGCAGCGGCTCCAGCTCGAGAATCAGCCCGCCGCCCGGATGCAGGTGCAACAGGCCTTCGTATTCCAGTTTCCCGCCTTGGACACTTGTGTGACAGCGCAACGGGCGGCGTTCCTCGGAAGCCAGCACCGCCTGGACCGACCGCACCTGCGCGGCCAGGGTCCCCCCCAGCACGGCGACCGGCTGGTCCAGCAGCGATTCAACGTCGATATTGAGCAGCGGGCGCGTGTTTTCGCTCGCCTGCAGCACCACCAGATCGGCCTCGCGCAGGACCAGCAGCACACCGTGCGGCTGGATGGAGCCGGCCAGGTGAATGAGCTCGCGCTCGCAATTGGTCAGGTCCGCCTGGCCGAAGGCCGGGCTGGCCAGTGGTTTGTTCAACGCATTCTCTCCCTGCCTCGTTCGGTCATGTCGCTCTTGGGGCGAAGGCACGATACCAGACCGCCCCGCCGCACTGGTCGATGCCAGTGTATGAATAATTGGATACCTTGTAGCGGGCGCTGTCCAGCGCCAAAACGCAAAAGCCCGGCAAACAGCTAGTGCAGGCTGCGCGCCGGGTCATCGTCACCGGGCAGTCGGGGCGTGGAAATCGAGCGAATGGTCTTTGCCCGCATGATGAAGCCCACGCAAAAATCATTGCCGTCGGGCAACAGGGTCGCCGACAGTTCCACTTGCAGCGCCCGGCCCCGGCTGGTGCGTAATCCGGCCACGAACAGCGGCACCATGCCGTTCTGTACCAGATCAGAAATGGTTTGCGGCACGCTGCTTTCAATGGTGCCAAGCCAGTTGCCCAGCGGCAGGCCGACAGCGGCCGCTTCGTCATCCAGTTCAAACAGGGCCGCGAAAGCCGGATTTCCCATCAGAATCTTGCCGCTGTGGTCGGTGATCACCACGGCGTCCTGGGTGCGGTCCACCAGCGCCATCAGCTTGGATTCAGCGGCGGGATGGGAAATCTGGTCGTTCACCATGCGCACGCGCAGCAGCAGCACCGTCGGTCCGCTGGTGATGTAGGGCGTCGCCGACACCTTGGCGCCAAGGCCGCCACGAGCTAGTCGAACGCGCACTTCGGCACCGCGCCCGGCGGTCAACGCAGTGCTCAACAGCCCGTCCACCACGCTGGCGTAGTCCGGTTCGATGCCGATCGTCGGTGACTTGCCCACCAGTTGCTCGGAGGTGAGGCCGAACAGGCGCGCGGCCGCATCGTTGGCGTCAGCGATTTTCAAGGTATTGGGGTCGATCACGAGCACCGCGTCGGTGGCCACCTGGAACAGCATGCGATAGCGCGATTCGGCCTGGCGCATCTTCCAGTAATTGCGTTCCATCTCCTGCTGGGTGGCAACAAAGCGCTGCTGCATGGCGGCCACGGCGCGCAGGTCGCGACCGACGGCCAGCAGCGGACCCTGCAAGCCCAGCCGCACGGCGGTGTAAGTGAACGGCAGGTCGCTGCCCAGCGGATTGGGGTGATTGATCTGGCGCGCACGCGACACGCCCTTCGCCGACACATCCGACAGCAGTTATTAGACTTTCTTGCGGGTTGAATCGGTGACGGTATCGCGCATCTCGCGCCCGACCCAATCGGCACTGGTACTGCGCAGCGCTTCGCTGTCGTTGCCGCCCAGCACCACTTTCTGGATGACCCCGGAGCTATCGAGCACCAGCGCAATGTCGTTCGACACCAGCCCGAGCATATCCGCCAGCATGGGTGCCAGCGCCGACAGCGGGCTCAGGTCATCAATTTTTGAGGGGGCGTCAGACACAAATACTCTCTGTGGTCGTGAAGACCATCGGGTGCCACAGCCTGCCGGAGCAATGATGCAACATGGCTTTCCAGTCTGACGGGATGCCGACGGCCGACGGTGCCGACCCAACTGGCATCAACCTGTATTTTATGGCCTAAAACAACGCTACAGCTAGGCAGACCGATCAAATAACTGCAAGTTTCATGACAAATGCAACACGCCGCCCGCTCATCACAGCCAACAGGACACCAAACTCCAGCATTGGCGAGCCTCTCCAGCCAGTTTCGGCCTGTGAGGCGCGCCGGTGCTGGTGTTTTGCCTGCGGATGGGGAAGTGCGGCGCACCGAAGATCAATCTTGCGTTGGCCGCGCCAGGTTGGCACATCATCTCCAGCCCGGTATCCGTGAGGTCCGGACGCAATGCCGGCGTGCCCGGCGATATGCGTCAAAATGCCCGCTCCCCGCCTTCCAACACACTCGCCCCGCCCATGGATGCCATCGACGCAATTGCCCGCGAACGGTTTTCGGCCGACGCCCCCGGAGGCGCCATCGGCGTCATTGTTGATAGGGAAATCCGTCATGCCCGCGGCTACGGCCTCGCGAACCTCGAAGCCGCGACGCCGTTTACCGCGGGGTCAGCCTTTCGCGCCTGTTCCATCAGCAAACAGTTTGTCTGTGTGTTGGTACTGCAACTGGTGCAAGAGGAAAAACTCGATCTCGACGCGCATCCCGCGCGCTACGTCCCGAGCCTTGCCGCCCTCGATCCGGCACTGACGCTGCATCACCTGTGCCAGAACCGCTCCGGCCTGCGCGATTACTGGTGCGCCGCCATGCTGACCGGTGCACGCGCCGAGAGCCACTACTCTCTGGACGAGGGCCGCGCGCTGATCCACGCGCTGGCCGAACCGATGTTCGCACCGGGCGCGCAGTACAGTTACTCCAACGGCAATTGGCGCATCCTGGAATGGGTCATCGAAGCGGTGACCGGCACCTCCCTGCCCGTGTTGCTGCGTGCGCGGGTGTTCGGACCGCTGGGCATGCAGGACACCGGTTGGGGTGCCGATACCGGTGCCGGCCTGCCGGGCGACACTCGCGGCTACCGGCAGATTGGCACGAATTGGGAGCCTGAAGTCACCCACGCCTGCTGGTCGGGCGACGCCGCGCTGATCTCCACGCTGGACGATTACCTCAAGTGGGAGGCGGCCATGCTGGTACCCGACCTCTCGCAGCTGCCCGCCGCGGACCAGTTGGCCCGTGCCATGCCTCATCCCGACGGAGCACCCGGCACGTACGCGTTTGGCGTCAACGCCTGGCAACAAGGCGGCCGCTGGATGCACTGGCACAGCGGCGCGCTGCGCGGTTGGCGCATGGTGCAAATGCGGTTCCCGCAGGATCGCGCGGCCGTCGTCGTGATGATCAACCGCACCGAAAACCCGATGCCGATCGCTCTCAAGGTGGCCGAAACCATCGGCCTGCGCACCACCTGGGACGATGTGAAGCCCGTCGCGGCGGCGGTGCACGACAATCTGTCGGGCAGCTATTACTCTGCGCGTCTGGACCTGCTCGCGGAAGTGCACCAGTCGGGTGGAACCGTGAACCTCGATCTGGGCGGGGAATCGGTGCCGCTGTTCCGCACCGGGCCAGACAGCCTCGCCAATGCCGCCGGCTTTTACCGGCTGCGGACGGGTACAAACAGCTTGCATCTGCATGCGCGTCAATTCGGTTGGCAGGATACTTTTGTCCGGCTCGACCGCGGCGACGACGCCGCCACGCTTGCTGACAGGCGTTTCCACAACGAAGCTCTCGCCGCCACCCTGGTGTTTTCCGCCGATGGCCGCCACGTGTCGGTCCACGGACCGGCCGGAGTTTCGGAAGACTATGCCGTGCGTCCGCTGGCCCGGGGCTTCGCGGCCTTTGACTGCCTGCGGGCGCTGGATGAATTACCG
>CAYSKY010000313.1:0-4767 GCA_964431425.1 uncultured Burkholderiales bacterium | reverse complement strand
CGGCATTGACCGCCAGCACGGCGGCGTTGATCGCGCCAGCCGAAGTGCCGGTGATGATCGGAAACGGATTTTCGGTGGGATGCCCGAGGATTTCCGACAGGGCCTTCAGCACGCCCACCTGGTAGGCTGCACGCGCGCCGCCCCCCTGCAACACGAGCGCCACGCCCGGATGCAGTGCGTTGCGTACGTGAACCGGCTCAGCCAAGCCGCGGGTCCCGGTCGTCAGTCAGTGCAGGCGACAAGCACCAGAAAGACTGCGCCGAATCAGCGCTGCTGATAGGCGCCAGACTCAGACAAATGAATGACATTGCCTTCCTCCTGCGTGGCGGCCGACCGGCCGCGCAGCACGTAGACGGGCATGGCGCCCTTGCCCTTCACCATCATTTGCTGAATTTCATCGAAGCGGTAGCGGTTATGCAAGCGTCGGTAGGTCACCGAGTCCACCAGCGAGGTGCCGGGCTCGGCTTCCGATGCCATGCGGCTCGCCACATTGACGGTATCGCCCCACAGGTCGTAGCTGAATTTGCGCCGGCCGATCACACCCGCCACCACCGGCCCGGTGGCCAGGCCCAGGCGGATCGAGACCTTGTCGCCGTTGGGCGCCGTATAGCGACTGACGAAGGCTTGCATCTCCATCGCCATGTCGGCCATGGCGCCCACGTACTGGGCCGAGCCGGTACGCAGGCCGCCGGCCGCCATGTAGGCGTCGCCGATAGTCTTGATCTTCTCGATGCCGTACTTCTCGGCCAGCAGGTCAAACTCGGAAAATATCTCGTTGAGCAGGTGCACGGTGTCGTTGGGAGACAGTTCCTCCGCAAGCTGCGTGAAATTGACGATGTCGGCAAACATGACCGTCACATCGGCATGACCGTCGGCGATGCTGGTTTCCTGGCGCTTGAGACGATCGGCGATCGGCGCGGGCAGGATGTTCAGCAGCAGGCGCTCGGCGAGTTCCTTTTCCACCGCCACCGCATTGGTCTGGGCCTCCACATCGCCGCGCAGCCGCGCCTTCTCCCGCGAGAAATACCACAGCAGCACGTACACCATGGCCGAGATCGACACAAAGTTCAGCGCAAAAAACACCGCCACCGTGCGCATGTCGAAGTTCTTGTTCTCCGACGGAATTACATAGTCGAACAGGCCCGACAGCGCGGTGAAGAAAATGTAGGCCATGAACCACGGCACCGATTCCTTGGTACCCAGGATGACAATGGCACCGATCGGCGCCAGCAGCGCCCACAACGACACACCGGAGGCATTGACGAAATTGCCGATCGACCACTGCATCACAAACGGCACAAACAGGAACATGCCCAGTTGCGCGAAACAGAACGCGCCCAGCTTGCGCGTCTTGAGGAAGAAAAACATGTTGCCCGCCGACAGCAGCAGGAAGGTCAGCGGGATCGCCGTCGAGAAACGGACGCCGAAGCCCCAGTAGATCGACAGCCACAGGATCGACGCGAACGACATGAGACCGGTCGAAAACAGCAGCATGTCGCCCGAGAGCTTTTCCTCCGGCGTCAGTTCCGCGGCTTCCGCGGACTGGGAAAGGTTCTTCAGAACACCCTTTTTGCCCATGCTCGTTGACTATTCTTTGTGATGTCGTGCGCGCTGAAAATCGGGAAAACTCCTACCAAACCCGACACGAAATTCTGAGCAGCACAGGTGGGTTCACCCGTCTGTCGAATTATGACACATCCCCCTTTTTACACTGAGGCAGGGGAGCTTGGATGGCGCCGCCAACGTGATTTTCGGCATACAGCACCTCCTTCTGAAGGGGATTACCGGGTTGAATACGATAAAATGACAGTCTGTTCACGTGATTTCGGAGAAGAAGACATGTCCATGGCCGACCGCGACGGCGTCATCTGGTACGACGGCAAACTCGTCCCCTGGCGCGACGCCACCACCCACGTCCTCACGCATTCGCTGCATTACGGCCTGGCCGTATTTGAAGGCGTGCGGGCCTACAAGACGGACGATGCCTCGGGCCTGGGGACGGCGATTTTCCGCCTCAAGGAGCACACCCAGCGCCTGTTCAACTCCGGCAAGATTTACCAGATGGCCATGCCTTACTCCATGGAAGAAATCATGGAAGCCCAGCGCGAGGTGGTGCGGGCCAACAATCTGGAGAGCTGTTACCTGCGCCCGCTGGCCTTTTACGGCTCGGAAAAGATGGGCGTGTCGCCCAAGGGCGCCAAGGTGCACATCACCATCGCCGCCTGGCCGTGGGGCGCCTACCTCGGCGAAGACGGCATGAAAAAGGGTATCCGGGTCAAAACGTCCTCGTTTGCGCGCCACCACGTCAACGTCACCATGGCGCGTGCCAAGGTGGCCTCGACCTACGCCAACTCCATCCTCGCCAACAATGAGGCCACCGACCATGGTTACGATGAGGCGCTGCTGCTCGACACCGAAGGCTATGTGGCCGAAGGCGCGGGCGAAAACCTGTTCATCGTCCGCGACGGCAAGATCAGCACGCCGGAACTGACCTCGGCACTCGACGGCATCACCTGGCGCTCGATCCAGATCATTTGTGCCGACTTGGGCATCCCGGTGGAGCCGCGCAAGATCACCCGCGACGACGTCTATATCGCCGACGAGGCGTTCTTTACCGGCACCGCCGCCGAAGTGACCCCGATCCGCGAACTGGACATGCGGGTCATCGGCTCCGGTGCCCGCGGCCCCATCACCGAAAAAATCCAGTCGGCCTTTTTCTACATCGTCAACGGCCGCAATCCGAAATACAAACACTGGCTGACACCCGTCAGGTAAGGACTAGGAGTCCGGAATGAGCGCACCAACCGAACAAAAATTCCAGCAGATCGACGTCACGGCGGCCGACCTGCCGCTGCACTGCCCGATGCCGTCCATGAAACTGTGGAACAGCCACCCGCGCGTGTTCATCAATGTGGCCGCGACCGGCGAAGCCAAATGCCCTTATTGCGGCACGGTTTACAAGCTGTCCGGGCCGGTCAAATCGCACCACTGAGGTTCAGCACCATATTTCGCAGCAAACCGGCATGCGCCTGCTGATCATCGCGCCCTCGTGGATCGGCGATGCGGTGCTGTCGCAGCCGATGCTCGCGGTGTTGCACGCCCGGTACCCCGGCGCGGCCATCGAGGTTTTTGCACCCAAATGGGTGATGCCGGTCTACCGGCGCATGCCGGAAGTTTCCCGCGTCATTGAAAATCCCTTTGGGCATGGCGCACTGCGCCTCGGTGAGCGCCGGCGCGCCGGCAAGGCGCTCGGTGCCCATGGGTACGATCAGGTCGTGGTCTTGCCCAACAGCTTCAAATCGGCGCTCATCGCCTGGTTCTCCGGCATTCCCCTGCGCACCGGTTTTCGCGGCGAAAAGCGCGGCTGGATTCTCAACGACTGCCGCGAACTGGACGAGAAAGTGCTGCCCACCATGGCGCAGCGTTTTGGCGCCCTAGCACGGCCGCCTGGTGAGCCGACACGGCCGCTGGAAAACCCGCGCCTGCGGGTGGATACTGACGCTGCACGCGCGGCGCTACAGCGGCTTGGGCTGGATTTGCAAAAACCGGTGGTTGCGCTTTGCCCGGGCGCCGAGTTCGGTCCGGCCAAACGCTGGCCGGCGGCCCACTTCGCGGATCTCGCGCGGCAACTGTCATCCCGGGGCCGGCGGATCTGGCTGTTCGGCGGCAAGGGGGATCGCGCCATCGCCGAGGAAATAAACCGCCTGGCTGGCGGCGATTGCCGTGTGTTGGCCGGCGAAACGGAACTGGCCGAGGCCATCGACCTCCTTAGCCTCGCCGAACACGTCGTAACCAACGATTCCGGCCTGATGCACATCGCCTGCGCGGTCGGTGCGCCCGTCACCGCACTCTACGGATCGTCGTCTCCGGGCTTCACGCCACCCCTGTCACCGCGAGCCCGCGTCATCTCGCTCAAACTCGATTGCAGCCCCTGCTTCCAGCGCGTATGCCCGCTCGGTCACTTCAAATGCCTCAACGACCTTTCGCCGGACCGCGTAGCGGCCGAAATCGGCCTCAACCCGGCGCCCGAATCCGGCGCATAATTGCGCCCCGGCCCCACACCTGACCAGACCAAACCCGGAGTCCCGCATGAGACGCTTTGCCGCCGCCTTCACCCTGATCCTCGCCGCCTGTGCCGCGACTGCGGCAGTCGACCCGTTCTATGCCGACCAGATCCAGCAATGGCGAGACACCCGTGAGAAGAGCCTGCGCAATGACAACGGCTGGCTGACCCTTGCCGGCCGCTTCCAGATGAAGCCGGGCGCGAACACTTTCGGTACCGGCGCCAACAACGACATCGTATTTCCGCCGGAACTGAAAGGATCCGGACCGGATCGCCTTGGTACGCTGATGGTGGACGCGAAGCTGAAAAAGGTCACGCTCAAACTGGCCGACGGGGTCACCATGACCGCAGCAGGTCAACCGTTCACCGGTGAACGCGCGTTGGGCCACGGCAGCCAGAAGCGCGACTGGGTGGGCCTCGGCCGCATCAACATGCATGTCATCGAGCGCGATGGCCGCTTCATTCTGCGCCTGGCCGACAATGAATCGCTGGTACGCAAGAACTTCCCGGGACGCATCTGGTACCCGGTGGACGAAAAATTCCGCGTGGAGGCGAAGTTCGTGCCCTACCCGCCCGGCAAGACCCTGCCAATCGTCAATGTGATCGACGAGATTTCCAATGAACCCTGCCCGGGCTACGTCGAATTCAAGCTCAACGGCGCAGTGCAAAAAATGGACGTGGTGGGCGACGACGAGGGCTTGTTC
>CAYSKY010000312.1:0-4798 GCA_964431425.1 uncultured Burkholderiales bacterium | reverse complement strand
CGCCTACCGAGGTCGGCGGGCGATAGGGGGTGACGTAAGTCGGGTAGCCGCTGTTCTGGTTGCCATGGCCGCTATTGCCACTATTGCCGCTGTTGCCGTGGCCA
This sequence comes from uncultured Burkholderiales bacterium, assembly GCA_964431425.1. Lineage (GTDB taxonomy): Bacteria > Pseudomonadota > Gammaproteobacteria > Burkholderiales > Usitatibacteraceae > UKL13-2. Next base: position 4,694 of record CAYSKY010000312.1, on the reverse strand, counting down.
TCGTGATTTTCGTGGCTGCTGTGTTCGTTCTTGTGTTCATCGTGGCCGCTCTGGTGGCCGCTTCCGCGACCCCCGTCTTTGCCGCCGCCGCCCGAATGCGAAGAGCTGCGGCTTTCGGACACGGCAAATCCCTGCATCCAAGATGTGAATGCGGGTGGTGATGGCGGCGGCGCTGCTGTTGCAGACGGCTGCGCCATGCCGGCAAGCTCACCACGGTTGACAGCCGCCAGAAACGAATTGGCGTTGAGGTCGATGGCATTGGGTACTTCAAACGGGACGGGCAGCTCCGCCGAACTGGCCAGCTCGCCAGCATTGAAATCGTCCACATGCACATTGGCGCGGCTGCGGACTTTCTTGGCGCGCAAGGCGCGCTTCTCGTCAGCATGCTCGCTGGCGAGTTTCGGATCGGCGGCTTGCAGCCGCGCCCAGAATTTGGCCCGCTTGGTAACCGACTGCGCGCCCGCCTGCATCGCGGTCAATGCCGTCAGCACCGCCAGTGTGCACACTCCGATTTTTTTCAACATGCCGATACTCCCTTTCGCGCGCCCGCCCGGCGGACGCACCCACTCAAAATTGCAGCGTGCCCTGCAGCCAGAAACGATTGCGGCCGGAACGGTCGTCCGCATCAAAGCCCCGCACTTCATGTTCGCGAGCGCGGGTCAGCTGGTGGCCCGCCGCTGCCGATATCACGCCGGCCTTGCCGAAGCGGACCGACGCCGAGATGCCCACGCTGGCCAGTTTGTTGGTGGCATTGCCGTCCACCAGCACGTCGCGAATGTTGTCGGTGGTACGCGCCAGTTCCAGAAAGGCCGACGTGCGCCAGCGCGGGCCCAGCTGGTAGAAGACCTCATTGTTGAACACCGCGCAGCGATCCGCCGAAACCTGCCCGGTCGGGTATCCGCGACTGGAATACGGGCCACCGACGCCGCACTTGAAATAGCCGTTGAGGTTGCGCGAGGCGGTCTGCAAACGCAGTTGCGAAGTGAGCGTGAGCGACGGCGACAGCGCCACCAGATGCAATATCTCGGCGTCGATTAGCGCAAAGCGGCCGTCGGTTTCCCCCGAGTCGGTGCCGGCGGTGATGCGCGTGCTGCCCGTGGACAGCGATACGCGGATCGTGGTGGTGGCAGCGCCGCCCTCGGGTGGCGCCAGTTCACCCAGCAGCGCCAGCCCGAGGAAATTCACGCGCCGCTTCAACGGCGCAAAGGAGTCTGCAAGGTCGGTCTGGCGGATGTTGTTGAGCGACGTGATGGCCGTCCACGACACATCCCGCAGCAACTGCAGCGGATAGGTGGCGCCAAGTCGCACATGCGAGGCCGAACCGTGCTCGCCGTTGAAATCAAACGGCGCCATGAGGTCGTACCGGAGGTAATCGCCGGACAGGCCGACCGTCCAGCCATCAGTGCCCACGGGCAGCTTCCCGCCGGCGCCGACAAAACCATTGCCGCTGCCAGAGGTGGTGAACTCGAAGCGCCCGGTCTCGTGCGAGCCCATCACGTTTTCCGACACCGACACGACCGACAGGCGGTTGGCACCGGTGGCGCGTGCGCCGTAGTTATCCACGTTGGCCACGCTGCGAAACTGCGCCACCTGCTGCAGATGCACACGCAGCCGCGCCGTGCCCACCTGCGTGCCGGGATAAAGCCACGAACGCGTGGTCACGCCCGGCAGGTTTTCCACCAAACGCAGTGCACGCTCGTATTCGCGGCGCCGGACCGGCTGGCTGAAATCGATCTGCCGCTGAAAAATCGACTGGATGTAATCGAGGTCGCTGCGTCCCTCGGTGAAGTCCACCAGTTCCAGCCCCCCGGCTTCCAGGAAACCCTCGAACACCAGCAGTGTCACTGCACCAGCGTTGATGTCCTGCGGCGGCAACACCACGCGCGCCAGGTTGTAGCCCTGTGCGGCATACACCGCCGTGGCGAGGTCCGCCGCGCGGCGGACCTCGGACAGCGTGAGCTCGCGGCCGGCAAAATCGCGCAACGCGCCGGCCAGTTCAGTCTGGCTGATCCTGGCGTTGCCGACAAAAACAAAGCGCTCGACACGCACGGTCTGCGTGTTGTCGGTGGCGTCGGTGTTCGCCTGCGCAGCCGTGCCGCTTTTGAGATCAATGGTGGATGCCCGGTCTGCCGCGGGAATTCGCTGCAGGTCTCTTTGCAGGCGCTGCTGGCTGCCGGCATTTGGCGCACTTTGCGCCCCGGCGGGCTGACTGCCACACCACAGCACGCACGCCGTGAGCAACACGCGGCCAGCGCGCACCGTTCTGGAAACTCTCATCATCGTTGGCCTTATTGTGGCGTGAATCATTTCTCCACCACCCGGCCCAACGCGGTACCTGGCAGTGGATGCTGCAACGCGATCCGCCACCGCCATCCAGGCACCCCGATTCGGTTGTGCCTTGCCGCGCAGTACGACTGATCGTCCCCTGCGCTGATTTTAGGGGAGATTGCGCATCTGCCGAACCCTTTTATGCGGCTGCCGGCTTTGAATACTGCGCTGACAAACTCAAGCACCGGCGCTGCGTTTGGGGCATTTTTGGCCCGGAAGGCCCGCGGATGCTGGGGTTTGGCCAGCGCACCAAAGCAAGTATCAGGGCAACGATCCTGCCCTGGACTTCTGATGGTGCCCCCCATCCGGGCACCAGCCAAAACAGTTGATACCGGTGGATCGTCGGTGTCCATGTGAGCGGCAGATATAGACATAGCGCCGCAGGTCACCTTCGCTCCATTGGCTTGGCGCCGGCATGATCTCGTTGTGCAGGTAGGCGCGGCCACCGCAGCCATCCGCCATGCAACGCGCAGACACCAGCCGCACGAAAACCATGTACACCACAAAGCAGGTGACGACAAAGGCCACCGGTGCCACCACTTCCCATGCCGTTACCTTCAGCAGCCACACCACGCCGGCCGGCAACAGGCCTGCAAGCATGGGCACCAGCCGCGCCGCGAGAATGTGCGCCCCGGGCATGAGTGCGGGGTAGAAAGGCGCGAGGATCGGGTACTGCACGACCAGCGGATCGAGCGGACCGGTTGGCATGAATGGCGTTTCGGGTGACCACAGCCGCACCCCTGCTTCGTCCTCGCGCGCCCGCGCAATCGCATCACCAACAGACTTGCCCTGCCAGAAACCAACAGCGTAAATGGCGGCAGCCAGCACGACGCAAGCAGCAAGCCAAAGCAGCAGCATGACTGCGCCCTTGGCAAGAAAAGCGCTTATCGCCGCGAACAGCAGCAGTATCAACAGGAACAGGCGAGCGCCAAAGCGGGTATAGCCCATGCCCGCAGTATCGGATTTTTCGGATGCGGAATCAAAGCAGACTGACAAACGACAAATCAGCGATCAGGGCGCCGGCCCCGATGTCTCGCAATATGTCTAACGGCCCGGGACCGTCCGCTTGCGTGCGGCTCGCCTTTTCTCGTCACGTGTCAGCGCGCCGTGCATCGCCGCCGCCATGTATCGCTGAAACGATGCGCACTCCAGATGGCTCGGGGCCTTGCAGACCGCCGCGTGGCGTAAGCCGCTGCTGACCGCTTGCAGGCGCTTGATGGTACGGTCGAGTTCGTCGGCCTTGCTTACGAGCGCATCGCGGTCGATATTGAGATCGCCTTCGCGCGAGAACATGGCCGCGATTTCATCGAGTGAAAAGCCGGCCGCACGCCCGAGCGCTATGACCGCCAACCGGTCGAGTACGCGAGGCCCAAACCGGCGGCGCAGACCGGCGCGCCCGGTGGAGGCAATGAGGCCTTTTTCTTCGTAATACCGCAAGGTGGACGCCGGCATTCCGGTCAATTTCGCCACTTCTGCAATGTCCATGTCAAAAACCCCTTGACCTCAAGTCGACTTGAATTTGTATCGTGCCTTTCATCGCGTTGATCGTCAACGCCACAACACGGAGGCAATATGGAAACAACATGGCATTTCGCGACCGGCGCCCTGCTGCTTGGCACAGTGGCCACGGCCGCGCTGGATATCTGGATCCTGCTGCTCAAGCGGCTCAATGTGCCGGCGCTGGACATGGCGCTGCTCGGTCGGTGGATCGGACACCTGATTCACGGCAACCTGACGCGTGGGCCGATCGCCGGTGCCACGCCGGTGTACGGCGAACGCGTAATCGGCTGGGCAGCGCACTACTTCATCGGCATTGTATTTGCCGCGCTGTTTTTGGCCACCACGGGTACCGGCTGGATGCTCCGGCCGACCGCCCTGCCGGCCGTTCTGTTCGGTGTGGCAACGGTGGCCGCCCCGCTGTTCATCTTGCAGCCTGCGCTGGGAGCCGGAATCGCCTCCTCGCGTACGCGCACCCCGATGCGGAACGTGCTCAAGAGCGTGGTCAACCACGCCGTGTTCGGCGGCGGCCTGTTCGTGGCCGGCGCAATTGTTCAACTCATCTATTGAGGATTTCAACATGACAACCCCAAACCTTTCCCCCCGTACCGCCGCCACAAGAAAAGTGGCGGTGGTGTATCACAGCGCACATGGCCACACCGGGTTCATCGCCGGGCATGTGATCGAGGGCCTGCGCAGCATACCGGGCATTGAAGCGCACCTGCTCAAGGCCGAAGACACGGCCGTAACGCCGGACCAATTGCTGGAATATGACGGCCTCATCTGGGGCTCGCCGACCTACCTCGGCGGCGTCTCGGGCGTATTCAAATCCTTCATGGATGCCACCGGCAGGATGTGGCGCCATCAGT
>CAYSKY010000311.1:0-4804 GCA_964431425.1 uncultured Burkholderiales bacterium | reverse complement strand
CGTTGATGGCGATCATCAGGCCGCGGCCGATGACGATCAGGTAGAGCGTGATCAGCAACAGGTTGCCCACCAGGCCGAACTCCTCGCCGAACACCGCGAGGATGAAGTCGGTGGAGCGCTCCGGGATGAAATCGAGTTTGGTCTGGGTGCCCGACAGCCAACCCTTGCCCAGCAGACCGCCGGAGCCGATGGCAATCGTGGACTGGATGATGTGGTAGCCGGCGCCCAGCGGGTCTTCATTCGGATCGAGCAGCGTGAAGATGCGGCGCTTCTGGTAGTCGTGCAGGAAATTCCACATCACCGGCGCCGCGGCGGCGGCGGCGACCATGCCGCCAAAAATGATTTTCCAGGAAAGGCCGGCGAGGAAGATCACAAAAAACCCCGACGCAAAAATCAGGATGGCCGTGCCCAGGTCCGGCTGGCGCACCACCAGCCCGACCGGTAGCAGCAGGATCAGGCCGGCAATGGCGAAGTCCTTCCATTCGAGGCCTTCCTCCTTGCGGTGGAAGTACCAGGCCAGCATCAGCGGCACACCGATCTTCATGATCTCGGAGGGCTGGATGACGATGAAGCCGATGTGCAGCCAGCGGCGGGCGCCGTTGCGGATTTCCCCACCCAGCGCCACCCCCAGCAGCAGCAGCAACCCCATCGCATAGATGGGAATGGCCAGGCGCATGAGCTGCTGCGGCGGAATGTTGGCGATGATCCACAGCGCCACCAGTGCCACCGTGAAGTTGCGCAACTGTCCCAGTGCGCGGTCGAAAGCAATGCCACCCGAGGCCGAGTAGATGATGGTCATCGACATCGCGGCCAGCACGATCAGCGTGACCATCAGCGGCCCGTCGAGCCGGCGTGTGGCCCTGTCGAATGCGGCGTTAATCAGCGTTTTTAGCATCGGGTGTGTCCAGCAGTTTCTTCACCTTGGCATCGGGTTGCTTGCCCAGCAAATGGTAGTCGAAGGCGGCGCGGGCAATCGGCGCTGCTGCCGCCGCGCCAAAGCCGCCGTTCTCGACCAGGATGGCCAGCGCAATGGTCGGCGCCTCGGCCGGTGCGTAGGCGATGTACCAGGCATGGTCGCGCAGCCGCTCGGCCACACGGCTTTCCACGTATTTTTCGCCTTTCAGGCCGAACACCTGCGCGGTACCGGTTTTGCCGGCGCTGACGTAGCCCGCATTGGTGAACGCGCGTGCGCTGGTGCCTTCCTTGGCTACGCCCGCCAGCGCGCCCTTGATGAAGGCGATGTTGGCCGGCTTCAGCGGCAGCTGCCCGTCCACGACCGCCTGGGCCTCGCGCTTCTCGCCGCTGGTCGCATCGGTCACACTCTTGAGCAGGCGCGGCTTGTAGGCGGTGCCGTCGTTGGCCAGCGCCGCCATCGCATGGGCCAGCTGCATCGGGGTGAAGGCGTTGTAACCCTGGCCGATGCCGGCGGAGATGGCATCACCCAGATACCACTTGCGCGCCTCCGCCGAGGCCCGCGCAAAGCGCTTTTCCTTCCAGGCCCGCGACGGCAACACACCCTCGACTTCGCCGTCGATATCGATGCCGGTCTTGTTGCCGAAGCCCAGCACTTTCAGGAAATCGGCCGTGCGGTCGATGTCGGTTTCCGCTGCCAGCTGGTAGTAGTAGGTATCGCAGGATTCGACGATGGACTTGTACATGTCCACCCAGCCGTGCCCGCCCTTTCGGTCGTCGTTCCAGCGGTGCGAGACACCCGGCAATGCGAAAAAGCCCGGGTCGGAAATCCCCTGCGCCGGTGTGCGCTTGCCGGACTCGAGCGCTGCCAGCGCCAGGAAGGGTTTGAGGGTGGACCCTGGCGGGTAAGCGCCACGCAGCGCGCGATTGAGCAGCGGTTTGTCGATGGAGGTGTTGAGCGCGTCCCAGTTCTGCGGATCGATGCCGTCCACGAACAGGCTGGGGTCGAAGCCCGGCTTGGATACCAGTGCCAGCACCTCGCCGTTGCGCGGGTCGATGGCCACCATGGCGCCGCGCCGCTCGCCGAACACCTCTTCCACCACGCGCTGCAGTTTGATGTCGAGCGTCAGGGTGATGTTGTTGCCCGAGGTGGGTTCCGAGCGCGCCAGCGAGCGGATGGCGCGCCCGCCAGCGTCGATTTCCACCTGGTCGGAACCGGTCTTGCCGTGCAACTCGGCTTCGTAGCTGCCTTCGATACCAAGCTTGCCGATGTGATCGGTACCCTTGTAGTTGGTGGCCAGTCCCGCCGCCTCGATCTTCTTCAGTTCCGCGTCATTGATGCGGCCGATGTAGCCGATGGCATGCGAGGCGACATCCCCTTGGGGATAGTTGCGAAACAGGCGCGCGCGGATCTCAAAACCCGGGAAGCGGTAGCGGTTGACTGCGAAGCGCGCCACCTCTTCCTCGGTGAGCCGGTTCTTCACCGGCAGCGATTCGAAATTCTTGCTTTCCTCCAGCAGACGCTTGAGGCGGCGCCGGTCGCGCGGCTGGATGTCGATGATGGGCGACAGCGCATCCAGCGCCCGGTCGAGGTTGCCCACCTGCGAGGGCGTGACTTCCAGCGTGAACGCCGAATAATTGGCGGCCAGCACTTCGCCGTTGCGGTCCAGGATCAGGCCTCGGTTGGGCACCACCGGCACCAGCGAGATGCGGTTGGCCTCCGCCAGCGTATGGAAGTAGTCGCGCTTGACCACCTGCAGCCATGTCAGGCGCGCCACCAGCACCATGAAAGCCAGCAGGATCAGCATGCCGGCCAGCAATGCGCGGCGGCGGAAGATCACCACCTCGGCTTCGCGGTTCTTGATGTGGGTGCCGGCCATGTGTGATCGGTGTCGGTGCGTGCAGCGCGGCCCGGCTCAGCCGAGATGGGTGACGGCGTCGCGGCGGCGGAAGCGCGGCAGGCCGGCGATGACGCTCACCAGCGGCCACATCACGCCGCCCAGCAGCGGCGCCACCAGCAACGCAAACCCGGGGAAGTCGCGGCCCAGGGACAGGTTAAGCAGCACGTTGATGATCTGCGCGATGAACAGCATGCCGGCCACATGCAGTGCCTGTTCCAGCACGGACAGTTGCAACAGGCGCAGCCGCAGCAGCTGGATCAGGTAGGCCGCCACCACATAGGCGAGCGCGTGCTGGCCCAGCAGGGCGCTGTCGGCCACGTCCATCAGCAGTCCCAACGTGAAGCCCCAGCCCTGGCCGATGTTGCGCGATTCGTGCATCGACCAATACAGCAGCATGACCAGCAGAAAATCCGGGCGCGCCATCAGAGCCCAGCCGGACCAGGGCAGCAGGTTCAGCAGCAGGGCGAGCGCCAGCGACAGCACCACCAGCCGGGCCGGCGCCGGCGGGCGCATCGGCTCGCGGGAAGCGGGGGAGAGATCCATTAGGGCGCGCTCCTCATGGCCGTTTGTCGCCGCCACCACGGCGCGATTTCGCGCCGCCCGCCGGTGCCTTGCGGTCTTCCGAGACCACATCGGGTTGCGGGTAGCTGCGTAGTTCCACGTGCGACAGTACTTTCACCAGCCGGTGATTAGAGGCGCTGGCCGCCGGCAGCGCAACAATGCGCGCGAACGACAGGGCGGGGTTCTTGTCCACCACGGTAACGTTGGCCACCGCGAGACCCGCCGGATAAGTGCCGTCGATGCCGGATGTGACCAGTTGATCGCCTGGCTGTATGTCGGCGCCCACCGGAATGAAGGGCACATCGATGGTGCCGTCGCGCCCGGCACCGACGGCCACGGCGCGCAGGCCGTTGCGCAGCACCATCACTGGTACCGGCTGGCTTTTTTCCGTGCTCAGCGTGACTTCCGACGACAACAGGCCGACGGCGGTCACCTGGCCGACCACACCGGTGCCATCGATCACGGCGAGCCCCGCCGCCACGCCATGCTGCGTACCGCGGTTGATGATGATCTTGCGCGAGAACGGGTTGCGGGCATCGCGGATGATCTCCGCGACCTGCCCGTCGGCGGCGAAGCGCTGCGAGGTGCCGCGCAGCCCCTCGACCTGGGCATGTTCGGCGCGCAGCATGGCGGCCTGGTTTCGTGCGGAAGACAGCTCCAGCACCTTCTCCTTGAGAATGCGGTTTTCATCGAGCAGGGACTGCTGGTTGGCAAAGTAGCCGCCGACGCTTTGAACGGCTCGTCCCGGCCACTGCAACGCGTATTCGACCGGCGCGAGCACGGCAGACACGCCGAGGCGCACCCAGCCCAACGCCTGGAAGCGGTGGTCGGCGATCATGATGGCGATGGCCACCAGCGAGAAGAACGTCACGCGCGCCAGCGGGCTGGGTCCGCGGGTAAAAAAATTATCCTGGTATGCCGACACTATCGGGCCTCCGGCATTGCGTGCACATAGTTATCAATGCGCGCAATGCGGACGGCGGCGCGGCACGCACCGGGGCGTGCCGCCGGTCCCCGTTCAAACCGCAGTTGGGGCCAATGGGATGTGCTCATCGAGGCGGAACGGGGTTCTGCTCCTGATCGGGCAACTGAAACTACAACTCGTTGGTGAAAACGGAATTGAGCTTGTCCATCTCTTCGAGGGCGCGTCCGGAGCCGCGTACCACGCAGGTCAGCGGATCGTCGGCCACGATCACCGGCAGGCCGGTTTCCTCGACCAGCAGGCGGTCGAGTTCGCGCAGCAGCGCGCCACCACCGGTGAGCACCATGCCTTTCTCAGCGATGTCCGCGCCCAGTTCCGGCGGCGTCTGCTCCAGCGCCGACTTCACCGCCGAGACGATGGAGTTGAGCGGATCGGTGAGCGCCTCGAGAATTTCATTGGAGGAAATGGTGAACGAGCGCGGAATGCCCTCGGCCAGGTTGCGGCCCTT